>CAYVLM010000332.1:0-2680 GCA_964452225.1 uncultured Steroidobacteraceae bacterium
CAGCCCTTGCAGTGGACCGGATCCACGAAGATGCCGAACTGTGCCGGCTCGATCCCCTTGCGCTTGGGGACCTCCGCGTACTTGGTGGTCGTCATGAAGTGGCTGCGAATCGTCTCCGCGGCATGCTCGGGGTCCGGCTGCTCCTCGACGTAGCCGGCGATCGCCGGCTCGAGGCGGCTCTCGGGTACGGCGATGGCCAGGATCGCGCTGTCCGGGCAGGAGCTGACGCAGGCCATGCAGCCGACGCACTTCTCCGCGATGAGCTCGGGGGTCTGCGGCGCCAGCGTCGAGAAGTCGCGGATGGCGGCCGTCCCCGGCGGGATCAGGCTGCGGGCTACGCCCGCATCGGCCGGCAGCTCCCGGTCGGCGATGCCCGACCGGTAGGCAGGGACCACCGCACGGTTGAAGTCGTCGACATAGGTGTCGACGTCGAACAGGATCGGCACCGAGCCAAGGTGGGCGGTGTGGCCCTCCCCCGGCTCTCCGGGTGCCTTGCGCAGTCGCTCGCCCGCGATCATCGAAGCTCCTCTCCGGTCACGAGGGCGCGGACCAGGTCCATTGTCGAGAGGACGCCCGTCGGGCGTCCGGCGGTCTCCACCACCAGGCGGTGCACGTGGTGGCGCTCCATCATGGCCGCCGCCTCGCCGATGGGCGCGTCGGCAGCAACGGTCAGCGCCGGGGAGGTCATCAGGTGGCGCACGGCCAGCCCCGGCCAGCGGGCCCAGTGGTCGTCGACCACGTGGGCGCGCAGCAGGTCGGTCTGGCTGATCACACCGACCAGCCGGCCGGCGGCGTCGACCACCGGCAGCCCGGTCACGCCGCGCTGCTGCATGAGCTTTTCGGCTTCCGAGAGCGAGGCGCCGTCAAAGACGGTCACCGGCTCGATCGACATGAGGTCGGCGACCCGGAGGGTGGCCAGCTTGGCATTCATTGCGTTGTCTCCACCAGTTCGCGGGCCTCTTCCTCCTCCAGCCCCGGCGCTCCTGCCAGGGCGCCGGCAACGTCGATCACGCCGTCGTAGGCCTCGGTGACGACGGCCAGGTTGGCCTCGACGACGGCGCGGCCCCGCTTCCCGTAGAAGTGGGTCAGCTGGTCGTCGACGGCCTGCAACAGCTGCTCACGCTCGAGACCTGCCCGTTCGGCGAACGGCGCCGTGCGGAGGAAGACGCCCACCAGGGCGATTCCCTGCATCCGCACCTCGAGATCGGGCCGTGGCGCGTGCCGGAGGGCGAGGCTCTTGGTGTCCAGGGCGAAGAGCCGGATATGGCGGCCCAGGATCTCCGCCCGCGCGGAGGCGGGCAGCGAATGCCAGATGGCGGCCGGGTCGGTGAGCTGGGTCTGGACGAAGACGGTGCCGCCATCGGCCAGCCCCACCAGCGGCGCTCCCTGGCTGAAGGCCATGACGTCATACAGGGGCACGAACTCAACCTGCTGGAGCTCGGCGTGCTGCCGGATCCGTTCCTCGGCGATGGTCAGGTAGTACGTGGTCGGCAGACCCTTCTTCTCGCTCCCGTATCGCGGATAGGCCTGGACGTAGAGGCCGAACAGGTCACCGATCACGGTCGCCAGGAGCTTGTTGGTGGTGATGGAGCCAAAGCCGCCGATCGAGTGGCCACGGAGGCTGTAGGCGCCCTTCGGGCGCAGCACCACCCTGGCGGCTGGAATGGCATCGGGGTGGACCACCCCCACCACCGCGCGCGGATGCGCGGCGATCTCGTCCGGCTCGTCGAGCCGGTTGAAGACCGCCACCAGGTCGCCGGCGGAGATGTCGCGCGATCCGAGGCCCGCCGATACGGCGAGGACACGCGGCACGCGAACCCCGTCCGCGGCCAGGTCGGCCAGGCCGGCCTTCAGCTCACGGGCGAGCGGGTTGTCCGGCGAGGCGGGCTCGTCCGTCCGCTCCACCACGGCCACCGCGCGGCAGCGGGCAGCCAGCCGGGCCAGCTCCTCGGACGGGAACGGGCGGAAGCTGGTGATCGTCACGCTGCCGACCCGTCGCCCGTCGCCGCGAAGGTGGTCGACCACCGCCTCGGCGGTGTCGGCCATGGAAGCCATCGAGACGAGCAGGGTCTCCGCGTCATCGCAGCGATAGGGCTGCATCATCCCGTAGAAACGGCCGGTCAGCCTTCCCCATTCGTGGAATGCGGCCCGAAGCACGTCGGGGATGCGGTCGTAGAAGCCGCGCTGGGCCACCTTGCCCTTCATGTAGGCGTCCTGGTTGGCGACAACGCCGCTCATCAGCGCCTCGGCCGGGTCGAAGAGGTCGCGGATCCGCTCCCGCGGATCCCCAACGAACTCGCGCAGCAGCTCGTCCTCCGGCATCCGGCAGTTCTCGAGGGTGTGCGTGGTCAGGAAGCCATCCTGCGCAAGCAGGAACGGTGTCTCCGTCTCCTCGGAGACGCGTCGCGCGATGGCGGTCAGGTCAGCCGCCTCCTGTGCGTTGCGGGCGAAGACGAGCGCCGGCTGCGCCCGCCAATACTCCGGGAACATCGCCTTCAGGTTGGCGATCTTCGGCAGGTCATTGATGGTGATGTACATCGGGTTGATCGCGATCGTGGTGGTGGCGTCCTGGTGGTAGTCCTCCGCCTGGTAGAAGTTCGTGTACGGCGTCACCTCGGTGACGATCTTGGCCCGGAAGACGTGCGCGGCGTCGAGCTGCGCGATGTAGGCAAAGAGTGTT
>CAYVLM010000333.1:0-2673 GCA_964452225.1 uncultured Steroidobacteraceae bacterium
GTGGAAGAGCCAGAGAGGTCGCCAGGGACGGGCGAACGGCGAGATGGGCCCCGAATGGGATCCCCTTGGGGACCATGCGCAGCTTCGCTCGCTGCTCGAGCAGCGAGCGCGCCGGCTCGCCCTGTCACCCCGACGGATGTGGCGAGCAGGACGCGTGGCTCGAACCATTGCCGACCTTGCCGGCAGTACCCGGGTCGAGCCGCGCCACCTCGACGAGGCACTCGCCTATCGCCCGGATGCCCGTCCCGGAGAGGGAGGATGAACGGGGCCGGGGCGGAGCGACGCGGGCCGCCACGCAACGAGCCGGGACGCCGCTCACAGGGGACGCGGAAGCCCGATGCCGTCGAGCGGCTGGCCTGGATCGCTCTCGCTGCCATTCCGGGCGTGGGACAGGTTGGATTCCGTCGCCTGCTGGCCCGGTACGGCAGCGCCGCTGAGGTCCTGCGTCGACCGCCCGGCGAGCTGACGGCGATGCTGCCCCGAGCGGATCTCGCCACCGAGCTGGTGCTTCGCCGAACGCAGACGATTGGCGCGGAGCGGGCGGCCGGGGAGCTCGAGGCGGCGGCGGAAAGGGTCGGCGCCTGCGTGGTGACGAGCCGGGAGCCCGCATACCCGCAGCGTCTCGCATCGCTTGATCCGCATCCGCCGGTCCTGTACCTGTCCGGGATCCTCGACACGCTCGCCGGTCCGTGCGTGGCGGTGGTGGGCACGCGGCGCCCGACCGGCTACGGTCGGGCCATGGCCGCGGAGATTGCCGACGAGCTGGCCCGGATCGGCGTCTGCGTCATCTCCGGTCTCGCCCTGGGAATCGACGGGATCGCGCACCGTGCCGCGCTCGATGCGGGCGGTCGGTCGGCTGCGGTGCTGCCCTCGCCCGTCGACCGCGTCTACCCTCCACGTCACGCCTCGCTGGCCGCGCGCCTCGTCTCCACCGGTGGCGTCCTCGTGTCGGAGCTGCCTCCGGGGCGCACCACCGGGAAGCCGGACTTCGCTCGTCGCAACCGCATCGTCAGCGGCCTGTCCGACGCCGTGGTCGTGGTCGAGGCGCCTGATCGATCCGGCGCGCTGCTCACCGCTGCCTCGGCCGTCGAGCTGGGACGTGACCTGTTCGCCCTGCCCGGGAATGTCGACTCGGCGGCGTCGCGCGGCTGCAACCGGCTCATCGCCGACCACCAGGCGGAGCTGGTAACCAGCGCAGTGGGGTTCGTGCAGCGCCTGGGGATGCGGCCCGCCGGGCGCTCGTCCCTCGCCCTCGGCCTGTCGGAGGCGGAGGGTCTGGTGCTTGGGAGGCTCCTCCGTGCCAGCGCGTCAATCGAGGAGCTCATGAGCCGCACCTCGCTCGAGACGGCATCGTTGGCCAGTGCGCTGACCCTGCTCGAAGCGCGTGGCCTGGTGACGAGCTACGGCGGCGCCACGTTTCACGCCACGCTCCTTGCACGTCGCGGGTCGGCGGCTGGACCGGCCTAGGGGAGCCGATGCCTTCCCGGCACCAATCCCCGGCGCCCGGTATACTGCGGCCGCCAGATGGCAGTCCGTTGTGCCCCGGACGGACCCGCTTCCCCCCGCTGGAGACCCGCGTCTATTGCACCGAGAGCGCATTGAGGCGGCTGCGACCGCCACGCACCCCACCACAGGCCACAAGAACCACCCACGCACGACTGTCGTGCGGCTGATCGCCCTCTCGGCGATCCTCGCCCTCGTCGGGCTCGCGATCCAGCAGCGCCCCAGCGCTGCGGCTCCGGTCGCGGCCCGCCCGACCCCGGTCTCGATCCTGCCAACCGTGCTCGGCAGCGGCCTGCCGACGCACTCATCGGTGTCGATTGCCTTCCTGTCGCCCATGGACGTCGGCAGCGTCGCCGATGCGCTGCAGATCCGCCCCGCGTCGAACGTCACGCTCACCTGGAGCCCGGATGCCCGCCGGCTGCTCATCACGCCCCGTGACCGATGGGCCACCGACTCGACGTACCTGCTCACCGTACCCGCGGCGGCCCGCCTGGGGAACGGATCGACCCTCGGTGCACCCCTGACCTACGAGTTCACGACCCAGACGGCGCCGACCGTCACCGAGTTCGTCGTCGACCCCGTCGGCTTCAACCGTGTGGCCGGGCGGGTGCCGCCGCTCGCGACGCTGGTCCGGAGCACCGGGTCACCTCCGGATGACACCGCGTCGCACGTCAGCGCAAGCACCTCGATCCGTATCGGCTTCGCGGTTCCCATGAACCGGGCCGATGTCGACCAGGCGTTCCTGATCAGTCCCTTCGTGCCGGGACGCTTCAGCTGGCAGGGGACGGAGCTGACATTCATCCCGGCGAGCCGACTGGCGCCCGGCGTCCGCTACGCGGTCAGCCTGGCGGGTGCCCACGACGAGGAGGGCAACCCGCTCGGTGGAGACCTGGCCTTCTCGTTCACGACGGCGCCGGCGGTCTCGGCGCTGAAGACCGCGCCGGCCGATGGTGCAACGGGCATCAGCACGCGCACGGTGCAGATCTCGTTCTCCGGCCCTGTGGACCCCGAAAGCGTGGCGGCGGGCTTCGCGCTGGTGGACACGTCGGCCGGCTCGCGGGTTCGCGGCGCGATCCACTGGAGTGATGGCGGGACACGCCTGACCTTCACGCCATCCGCCAGCCTGCCGGCCGGACACCACTTCCGGATCAAGGTGACGGCTCCGGCGCA
>CAYVLM010000334.1:0-2668 GCA_964452225.1 uncultured Steroidobacteraceae bacterium
CAGCACCTTGACCGTGGAATCGGGCAGCTTCAGCAGCTGCAGCACGGTGGCGATCGTCCCGGTTTCGTAAATCGCGTCTGTTTCGGGATCGTCGTCGCCCGCATTCTTTTGCGTGGCGAGCATGATCGGACGCTCGGCCCGCATGACTTCCTGTGGTTCGAGCTGACCTAGCGGCCGAAGCGGCCGACCTCCTCGACCCGGAATGGCTGGCTGCCCAGCGCTGGTTCGGCGCCCGCGACCGGTCGATCGCGGGGGTCTCCCTTGCCGATGCGGCGCGGCTGGAGCGGGTGGACGGCGGGAATCCCGCTGCCTGGCTGCTCGTCGCGGAGGTCGCCTTCGCTGATGGCGGACAGCGGCGCTACCTCCTCCCGGCCGTGGAGCACGAGCGGGGCGGCCTGGGTGAGCCGGGTGACGGCGAGGGCGCCTGGACCGCCCTGCTGGCGGCGATCGCGGCGGGCGCCACGATTCGGGGTGAGAGGGGGGCCTTCCGCTGCGAGGCGCTGCCGGCGATCGGGGCGCTGCTCCCCCGCGGCGCGGTCGCCGGGCTGACGGAGCGCCGGCTGGGTGTCGAGCAGTCCAACACCTCGGTGACGATCGGCGACCGCCTCATCCTCAAGCTGTACCGGCGACTGGACCCGGGCGAGAACCCGGAGATCGAGGTGGGCACCTTCCTCGAGTCGGTCGGCTGCGAGGTCACGCCGCGCATGGCCGGCGCGGTCCGGTTCCTGGACGGCGAGGGCACGGCGGCCGCCGCGGCGATGCTCCAGGAGCGGGTCGCCGCCACCGGAGACGCGTGGCGCCACGTCGGCGAGCTGCTCGGTGGCGCCGAGGGAGGGCCCGAGGCGGCGGTCGCGGCGGCGGCGACCATCGGGACGGTGACGGCGCGCCTCCACGCCGCGCTCGCCGCCCACCCGCTCGATCCGTCCTTCCCCGTTCGTCCTGCGAGCGGCGAGGAGCTGGCGGCATGGCGAAGCGGAGCGGTGGCCCAGCTGGACGGCGCCCTGGCCGCGCTGCGGGGACCGGACCGCGAACGCCTCGCGGCCGTGGCGGCGAGCGTCCGCGAGCGCATGGAGGCCGCCCTGCAGAGCGCCGGGGCAACGCGGGTCACGCGGATCCACGGCGACTACCACCTCGGCCAACTGCTGCGCGTCACGGATGGCTACATGGTCATCGACTTCGAGGGCGAGCCGGCCCGTCCGCTGGCGGAGCGCCGCCTGCCCCAACCCCCGGAGCGCGACGTGGCCGGCATGCTCCGCTCATTCGACTACGCGGCGCGCAGCGCCGAGCGCTCCGGGGCGCCTGACCTGCAGGCCGCGGGCTGGCTCGCGCGGGCGCGCGAAGCGTTCCTTGCCGCGTACACGGAGGCCGCGCCATCGGCTCCCGACGCAGGTCTGCTGCGCGCCTTCGAGCTGGAGAAGGCCTGCTACGAGGTCCGCTACGAGGCTGCCAACCGACCCGACTGGACCACGCTGCCGCTCGACGCCCTGGCTCGCCAGGCCTGAGGGTGCGTATGCTTCGCGCTGCATGCGCCCCCCCAGTGCCCCTCGCCCCACTGTGCCGCTGATCGTCGGCCGCGGGGCACCGTATCCCCTGGGTCTCACCTGGGACGGGTCCGGTGTCAACGTGGCCATCTTCAGCGCTCACGCAACCGCCGTCGAGGTCTGCCTCTTCGATCCAGCCGGCCACGAGGAGCGCGTCCGGCTGCGCGAGCGCACCGATCTCGTCTGGCACGGGTACCTGCCCGGCGTCGAGCCTGGACAGCGCTACGGGATCCGGGTCCACGGCCCCTACGCGCCGGACGAAGGCCACCGCTTCAACCCGCACAAGCTCCTCCTCGATCCCTACGCCCGCTGGATCGACGGAACCATCCACATCACCGACCGCCTCTTCGGGTACGCGATCGGGGATCCGGAGATGGACCTCGCCATGGACGAGCGAGACTCCGCATCCGCCATGCCGCGCTGCGTGGTGACCGATCCCCGCTTCGACTGGGCCGGCGACCGGGCGCCCGACATCCCCTGGGAGCGGACCGTCATCTACGAGGTCCACGTCAAGGGGTTCACGGCCCAGCACCCGGAGGTCGCGCCGGAGCTGCGCGGCACCTACGCGGGCCTGGCCTCGCCGCCGGCCCTGCAGCACCTGGCGCGCCTGGGGGTCACCGCCGTGGAGCTCATGCCGGTCCACCACCACGTCACCAACCGCTACCTGATCGATCGCGGCCTCACCAACTACTGGGGCTACAACACCATCGGCTTCCTGGCACCCGACACGCGGATCGCGGCAACCGGCGACCCGGTCCGCGAATTCCGTCTCATGGTCCGCGCGCTTCACGACGCGGGGATGGAGGTGATCCTCGACGTCGTCTACAACCACACCGGCGAGGGCAACCACCTGGGGCCGACCCTGAGCTTCCGCGGTCTCGACAACGCCGCCTACTACCGGCTGGTACCGGACGACCGCCGGCACTACACCGACTACACCGGCACCGGCAACACCCTCGACGCCACCCATCCGCGGGTCCTGCAGCTGATCATGGACAGCCTGCGGTACTGGATTACGGAGATGCACGTCGACGGGTTCCGGTTCGACCTGGCCTCGACGCTGGCCCGCGAGCTGCACGACGTCGACCGGCTCGGCAGCTTCTTCGACATCATCGGGCAGGATCCTA
>CAYVLM010000335.1:0-2666 GCA_964452225.1 uncultured Steroidobacteraceae bacterium
AGAGCAGCTGCTCCACGAAGAGCGGGTTCCCTGCCGCGGACTGCACGATGCGGGTCTGCACCCCCTCGGGAAGGCCCGTCCCCCCGAGGAGGCCGGCCACCACCTGGCCTGCGTCGGCATCGGTCAGGGGATGGAGGACCAGGCGCACCGCACCCTCGCCCTCCCCCCACTCCGGCTCCCGGTCCAGCAGCTCGTGGCGGCCGGTGCAGAGCAGGACGACCGGGACATCCTCCACTGATCCGGTGAGGTGCTGGATCAGCTCCAGGAAGGTCGCCTCCGCCCAGTGGATGTCCTCGATCACCATCACCACCGGCTGCGGGCCGGCCAGGTGCTCCAGGAACTTGCGCGCACCCCAGTAGATCTCCGGCACCGGATACGGCGTGGTGGAGAGGCCCATGACCGACGCCAGCCGGTCGGCGACGTCGTCACTCCCGACGGCGCTCTTGAGCTTCTCAATGGCCGATGTCGCACCATCGTCGGCGGCGATCCCGGCCGCGTCCCGGGCAGCCTCGTTGAGCGGCCAGAAGGTGATGCCGTCGCCGTACGGGAGGCATCGGCCCCGGATGACCCGCGCCTCGGGCGCGCCCCGCGCGATGAACTCGGCGATGAGCCGCGACTTGCCCACCCCGGCGTCGCCCACCACCGTCGCGAGTCGGCATCGGCGCTCCTCCACGGCCGCCGAGAAGAGCCCGGCCAGGGCGGTCATCTCGGCCTCGCGCCCGACCATTGGGGCGTCCTGTCGGCGCCGGACCGTGTGCTCGACGGCCGAGACGCTCACCAGCCGGTAGGCCGGCACCGGCTCCGCCTTGCCCTTCAGGGTGAGCGGCTCCACCGCCTCCACCTGCACCGCGTCCCGGGCCAGCCGGTAGGTGAGATCGCCGAGCAGCACCTCGCGGGGCTGGGCGTTCTGCTCCAGGCGGGCCGCGGTGTTGACCGCGTCGCCGGTCACCAGGCGCTGCCCGAGGCTGGCATCCCCGGCGATCACCTCGCCGGTGTTCACGCCGATGTGGTTCTCGAACCAGACGCCCCACTCGGCCTTGAACCGCTCGTTCAGCGCGGGGACGGCCTCCTGCATCTCGGAGGCGGCCCTCGTGGCGCGCACGGCGTCGTCCTCGTGGAGGACAGGCAGCCCGTAGACGGCCATGACCGCGTCGCCGATGAACTTCTCGACGGTGCCGCCGTGGCGCTCGAGGATCGGCTTCATGGTGTCGAAGTAGCCCGACATGACGGCACGGAGAGCCTCGGCGCTCGGTCGCTCTCCGCTCGCGGTGGTGGGTCGCGGGTCGGCGAAGACCAGCGTCACCGTCTTGCGCCGCTCGGGCGCGGGGGCCGTGCGCTCCAGCTTCGCACCGCAGGTGCCGCAGTGGACGAAGTCCGCGGGGTTCTCCTCGCCGCAGTTGCCGCAGGTGCGGGCATCGGTCGCCGGTCCCTCGCCGGCGGCCCGGATGCGCTCCTCCGCCTCGGCGGCGACCGCCACCAGCCGGTACGCCCGGATCTCCTCGGTCATCCCCTTCGGCACGAACGGATCGGTCGGCTCGACCTCGATCTCGTCGCGCAGCAGGTCGTATGTCGACTGGGCGAGCAGCGCCTCCAGCGGGGGAGCGCTCTGCTCCATGGCCGTGGCGACCCGCATGGTGTCGCCGGTCAGCACGTGCTGTCCCGCACTGGCCTCGCCTACCACGACTTCGCCGCTGGCGATCCCGGTCCGGTTCACCAGCCGCACGCCGTAGGCCTGCTCGAACTGGTCGTTCAGGAGGCTCAGGGTGCGCAGGCTCTCCGCCGCGGCGGCGACGCCACGGAGCGGATCGTCCTCGTGGCGCGTGGGCAGTCCGAAGATGGCGAAGATCGCGTCGCCGATGATCTTCTCGATCGTCCCGCCGTACGACTCGAAGACCACCCGCATCTCGTCGAAGTAGCGGGTGAGGAGCTCGCGCAGGGACTCCGGATCCAGGCGCTCGCCCAGGGCGGTGGATCCCTTGAGGTCCGAGGTGACGATGGTGACGGTGCGCCGGATCTCCTCCGGCGCGCGGGCGGTGTCAACGACGCTCCCGCAGTAGCCGCAGCGCCGGTAGCGATCCGGCACGTCGTGCTTGCAGCTCGGGCACGGCCTGATGACCACCGTCGTCATGCCCGGGGAGTGTACGGGCTCAGCGGGTCATTCGGCGAGCGCCGCCACCCAGGCGGCAACGCGATCGAGGGCATCCTCGAGCACCGGACCGATGCCGTGGCGCACTCGAGGGTAGGTGACCAGCTCGGCTCGGCGCAGCCGGTGGACGGCGGTCCGCAGCAGGTCGATCCGCGCGAACGGATCCGACTCGCCCGACAGGAGCAGCACCGGGCAGCCGATCCGCTCCCAGTGGGCCGTGCGCTGCTCCCAGGTCTCCGGGTGCCCGGGGCGATGGAGCGGGTAGGAGAGGAGCAGCAGCCCCGCGACCGTCTCGTCTGCCGCCAGCAGGCTCGCGACCCGGCCACCGAACGAGTGCCCGCCAATGACGGCGGTCGCAGGTTCGGGCAGCGCGGCCCGGTACGCGCCGACCGCGCGCTCCGCGGCGCCGCGCGGCAGCGTGACGCCGCGGGCCGTCAGGCCGCGGCGGCCGAGGCCCGCGATCTGGGGCCGGAGCGCGGCAACCGAGCCCGATGCACCGGGGGCCAGATAGATGGGAGGG
>CAYVLM010000336.1:0-2645 GCA_964452225.1 uncultured Steroidobacteraceae bacterium
TGGAGGCGCATCACCGCCGCGGCCAGCTTGGCCGGGTCGTGGCGATGCGCGTTCGTGACGTCAACCAGGTCCTCCTCGACGATCACCACCGGCATCTCCTCCAGGTGGCGGGCATCGATCATCACCGGCTGCCCCATCCAGCCCACGGGGCGCTGGGCGTCGTGGTTGTGGTTGAGCAGGACGTAGTCGATCAGTCCTTCGCCCGTGTGGGCGAAGAGCGCCTCGAGGTGCTCGGCCGCGGAGAAGCCACCGGTCTCGCCCGGCTGGGTCGCGACGTTGCACACGTAGATGCGCAGGCCTGAGGCGGCCGCCAGCGCGTCGCGGATGTCGCTGATCAGCAGGTTCGGCAGGACGCTCGAGAAGAGGCTTCCCGGACCGATGACGATCATGTCCGCCTCCAGGATCCGCTCCAGCGCCTCGGGATTGGCGCGCACGTCCGCGGGCTCGATGGAGACGTGCTCGATCGGCTCGTCGGCGTGCCCAACCCCGACCTGCCCCTCGATCCGGCGTCCGGACGCGAGGCGCGCGGACAGGTTGAGCGGCACGCTCGTCGCGGGCAGCACCTGGCCGCGGACCGCCAGGACGCGGTTCGACTCGCGGACCGCCTCCTCGAAGTCGCCGGTCACCGCGGTCATGGCCGCGATGAACAGGTTCCCGAAGGCGTGGTCGTCCAGGCCCGACCCGGGCGGGAAGCGATACTGCATGAGCTGGGTCATCAGCGGCTCGGCATCGGCCAGGGCGGCGATGCAGTTGCGGATGTCCCCGGGCGGCACGATGCCCAGCTGCTGGCGCAGCCGTCCGGAGGAGCCGCCGTCGTCGGCGACCGCCACCACCGCGGTGATGTTCGCGCTGTAGGCCTTCAGGCCGCGCAGCAGGGTCGAGAGCCCGGTCCCGCCGCCGAGGGCCACGATGCGGGGTCCTCGGGCCAGGTACCGCTTCGTGTAGAGGACCTCGAGCACGCTGTCGCCGCGCGCCACGAAGGGCGAGACGACGCTGCGCATGAGGCCCCACACGCCGAGGGCGGTGACTCCCAGCCCCACGATCGACACCAGCGCCGCCCGGATCGGGCGCTCGATGCCCGCGCCGGTGAGCCAGTACACCACCGGGATGGTGTCCGCGTAGCGACGGTAGAGGTCGACCAGGAAGATCGCGGCGCCCAGGCCCAGGATCGTGATCCCCAGGAAGGCGAGCACCAGCCAGCGCTTCAGATGCATCCCCGGATACAGCCAGCGCGGCAGGCGCGGTCGTCTCATCGCTCGAGCTCCCGGTGGAAGACGGTCACGTTCGTTCCGTCACGCTCCCTGAGCCGTTCCGCCAGCTCCTCCGCCAGCGCGATGGACCGATGGTACCCGCCCGTGCAGCCGAGGGCGACCATCAAACGGCTCTTCCCCTCGGCCTGGAAGGCCGGGACGGTGAGCTCGAGGAGCTCGGTGACGAGCTCCAGGAAGCGGCGTGCCCGGGGCTGGCCGAGCACGTACTCGCGAACCGGGGCCTGCAGGCCGGAGAGCGGCTTGAGGTCCGGGATCCAGTACGGGTTGTTGAGGAAGCGCACGTCGAAGACGAGGTCCGCCTCGAGCGGGATTCCGAACTTGAAGCCGAAGGTGACGATCTCGACCTGGAGCACCTCGGCCCCCGGGTGCGGAACCAGGGTGAAGAGGCGTTCCTTGAGCTGGCCGATGGAGAGGCCGCTGGAGTCGATCACCTGGTCTGCGAGCTCACGCGTCGCCGCCAGGCGCTCCCGCTCCTCGGCAATCGAGGCCTGGACGCCTGCACGCGTCTGCAGCGGATGCCGGTGGCGCGTCTCCGCGAAGCGGCTGACCAGGGTGGCATCGCTCGCCTCGAGGAAGATCACGACCGGCCGGATCCCCTGGCCCTCAAGCGCCGATCGCGCGCGCACGATCGCCGGTGCCGGATCGCCTCCCCGGATGTCCAGGACCAGCGCCACGTCACGGAACCGGTCGGGGCTCGTCTCCCGCAGGTCCATGAAGGCGTCGAGAAGGTCCGCGGGAAGGTTGTCGACGCAGGCGAATCCGAGGTCCTCGAAGAGCTTGGAGGCCTGGCTCTTGCCGGCGCCGGACAGGCCGCTGAGGATCACCACCTGGCCGGGTATCTGCATCGGCTGGCGTGGCTGCAGGCCCTCGTCCGGAGCCGCGCTCCTCGATCGCGCCGGCGACGCGTGTTCCGCGCGGGTCCTCCCCCGCGCGCCGCGGGTGGTGGTGCGTCCGCCGGTCCGTTCCACGTTTGACTCCCCAGGTCTCGAGCGGGCCCGAGTATAGCCGCGGACCGGCCGGTCAGCCTCGTCTTCCCTCGAGGATACCCGTCACCGTCGCCGCGGCCGAGGCACGCAGCGCGTCCAGGTCGTACCCGCCTTCGAGCACGATCGCCACGCCGGGCAGCCCCAGCCGCATGGAGAGGGCCCCGAGTGCGACGGCGACGCCGTGGTAGCCGAGGTCCGTCAGCTGGAGGTGCGCCAGCGGATCGTCACGGTGGGCGTCATAGCCCGCCGAGACCAGGATCGCATCCGGATAGAACGCCTCCACCACGGGCAGCAGCTCGTTGGTCCAGATCGACACGAACTTGGCATCGGTCGTGCCGGGGAGCAGCGTGGCGTTGTGCATCGTCCCCTCCGCCTCGCCCAGGCCCCG
>CAYVLM010000337.1:0-2640 GCA_964452225.1 uncultured Steroidobacteraceae bacterium
TGTGGTGGCTTCGTTCGGGGTGGCCCTGTTCGTCGGCTCGCTCCTCGTCTCGAACATGACCTATGCCCCGGCGGTTGCCCGCGACACCGCAGCCCTGGACTGCCGGACCGACGCAGGCGTCACCGTCTGCGTGTGGCCCGAGCAGCAGAGGCGCGCCGCGGATGTTGCCGGGATTGTTGCCGAGGTGCGGACTGCCTGGCAGCAGGCGGGCATGCAGGTGCCATCGGTCTTCACCGAGGCCGATCCGAGCGTGGCGGCCGCAGACGCGGTTGACTTCAACTTCGACGCGCACTCGTTTTCCCGCGACAACATCATCAGCAGCCTGGCGGCGGGGATGCTGCCGTCGCAGCCAGACTGCGGCTTCGGTGGCTCGACCGGGGGCGTGGCCTTCGAGTATCTCCAGGCCTGGTATGAGGCGGTCGGCGGCGTGAGCCCTGACGCCTGGAATCGGGCGTGGGCCAACGCCTTCGGCGAGCCGGACTATCCCGCCGTCACTGACATCGTGGCCGAACTGAAGGCGGCCAGCCCGCAGGCGCGACGGCAGTGGGTCTCTCGCGTCGAGGGAGCTACGAAGCAGTGCGGCACCTGGGACCCGACCCTGGTCGCCGTCCAGCCATGAGCCTGTGGGCCTTGGTGCGCGGGCTACCGATCATTGGGCTGACGATCGTTGGGACACTGCTCGCCCTCGTCCTGCCCTTCTCGGTTGCGGCTGCGACCCCCAGCCCGGCCGGGGCCACGCTGGCCGCGGCGTGCCTGCTGGCGCTCGCGGTGCCGGTGGCCGTGGGCTGGGGTTGCTCGCGAGCGGATCTGCGGCTCGAGGCAGTGAGCACCCAGCCGGTGCGCACCCTGGATCTGGCGCTGGCGCTGGTCGCCGTGGGCCTCACCGCCGGATTGGGCGTCGTCCTCGAGCAGATCGGGGTGGCGCCTGCCGGGATCATCGCCGCGCGAGCCGAACTCGTGTTCCTGGGCCTGCTGCTCCTGGCCGCGCCGCTCGGTTGGCGGCTCGCCACCTTCGCGCCGGCAATCTACCTGCTGGCGGTCCTGGTGGTGGGCGGCGGTGAAGACATCGTGCATCCGGCGTTGTGGGCCTGGATTGCTGCACTGCCGGGGGACACGATCTCCTGGATTCTGACGGGGACAGTCCTGGGCACGGGGCTCGTCACCTATCTGGTCTGGCCGCCCCGTCTGACCAGCGGGAGCGCCGCGGGCGAGGCATGACCCGCGGGAACAGCGTCGGGCTACCCCCGAGCCCACGGATCGTGCGGGCCACAATCCCTGGCAGCGAAGAGTCGGGCTGAGGCGGCCGGCGTCAGGTCTTGTACTCCAACAGCACGCCGTGCTGCCGAACTCAGGGGGCCTTGACCGGTGGGCCGGCGGGCGTGGGGAGGGGGACCGGTTGCGCCGTGGTCGGGGCCGTGGCCGGCGGGCCCACGGGCGTTGCGTCAGCCCCGCTGCCCGACCCGCTGCCCGACCCGGATCCGGCGCCGGCGACGTACCCCAGCCCCGACCCGTCCGGCGCGCTGAGCGTCAGGCCGGTGCCGCTGATCCTGAAGGTGAACTGTCCCGACAGGATGGCGGCGACGCGCTGGTCCTGCGGCGCGGTGAGGACGGTGCACGCGTACGTGTTCGCGCTGAAGCCGCTCACGGTCACCGTGGACCCCGACAGCGTGTACCGCGCCGCGAAGGGGCGGCATCCGGTGGAGCCGGTCATGCTCCCGTCCGCGGCGAGAAGCAGCGTTGCCGGAGAGCCAACCGCGGACGAGGCGACCTGGCCGTCGAGCAGGGTCGTGAGCGTCCACGTGGTGCCGACCAGGTCGGCATTGGCGACCGGCGGCTCGAGCCGGAAGCGCAGCTCGGCATCCGACCCGCTCAGCGTGAGCGCATCGCCGGAGCGGGTGGCGGTGTCCACGGCGGCGAGCGCGGCCTGGTAGGCGGACTCGGCGGTCATCATCGGCTCCTCGCAGGCCATCTCGGTCATGGCCATGGCGCTGAACCGGATCCGGATGCCCGTGAGGGTTACCGTGCCGCTGTACTGGTTGCAGGCGCGCCCGCTGGCGCTCCCTCCGTCGATGACGAGCGTGATGGACCGCCCGGCCACCAGCGGGATCGCCTGCCCGGCGCTGGTCCCCGAGACGAGCGTCCAGGTGCCGTCCAGGTCCGGCCCGCGCGCGCCTCCCCCGCGAGCGCAGGCGGCGAGCGCCAGGAGGAGGCACAGGCACGCGGCACCGACGACGGATCGCTTCACGCTGTGCCAGACGTCGACGGACCCCGCCAGGTTCCCGGCCACTCGGGCGAAACGGCCCTGTCCGGGCGCCTGCCCCGGCTGAGAGGCTTACGGGACCGATGCCGGCACCCGTGCGGCATCGGGGCACGAAGGAGGATCTCCAAGACATGCGCAAGCTGATCCTGGTCCTTGCCGGGCTGGGGGTTCTGGGCGCCGTCCTGGCCAGGATGGCCGACCGATGGCGGAAGACCTGGGGCATCTCGCCCGTGGAGGCCGTGAAGCCGATGCCGGGCGACGAGCTCGTCCCCGACGCCGCGAGCGTGGAGACCCGCGGCATCAGCATCGACGCCCCTCCGTCCGCGGTCTGGCCGTGGCTGGTCCAGATGGGCTACGGCCGCGGTGGGTGGTACAGCTAC
>CAYVLM010000338.1:0-2638 GCA_964452225.1 uncultured Steroidobacteraceae bacterium
TCACGCCGCTGATCGGCGTGGCCGCGCTCATCGCCATCCCCGGCGACCGCCAGCGGGCGATCCGCTGGGTCGCCCTCCTCGCCGCGCTCGTCAGCCTCGGCTTCAGCCTGCCGCTCCTCGGCTACCAGGTCGGCGGCGCCGAGTTCCAGTTCACCGAGGACGTCAGCTGGATCCCCGCCTTCGGGATGCGCTACACGGTGGGCGTCGACGGCCTGTCGGCGGTCCTGGTGGTGCTGACCACGCTCCTGTCGGTGGTTGCCATCTTCTACTCCTGGGGCCCCATCCGGGTGCGGGTCAAGGAGTACTACGCCTCGATGCTGCTCCTCATGGTTGGCATGCTCGGCGTCTTCGTCTCGCTCGACCTGTTCCTCTTCTACGTGTTCTGGGAGATCAGCCTCATCCCGATGTACCTGGTGATCGGGATCTGGGGCGGGCCGCGGCGGATCTACGCCACCGTCAAGTTCGTGATCTACACCCTGATCGGCTCGCTCCTGATGCTGGTCGCCATCCTGGCCGTGGCCATCGCCCACGGCAACGCGACGGGCACGTTCACCTTCAGCTACCTCGCGCTGCGCGGCTTCGGGTACACCTCCGGCCTCCAGGCGCTGGCCTTCATCGCCTTCTTCCTGGCGTTCGCCATCAAGGTGCCGATGTGGCCGCTCCACACCTGGCTTCCAGACGCCCACGTGGAGGCGCCGACCGCCGGCTCCATCATCCTCGCCGGCGTCCTGCTGAAGCTCGGCGGCTACGGCTTCCTGCGCTTCGCGGTGCCCCTGATGCCGGACGCGGCAAAGACCTACGCGCCGGTCATCATCGGCCTCGCGATCGTCGCGATCCTCTACGGGGCCCTGGTCAGCATGGTGCAGACGGACCTCAAGAAGCTGATCGCGTACTCGAGCGTCAGCCACATGGGCTTCGTCATGCTCGGCGTCTTCGTCTTCAACATCCAGGGGCTGCAGGGTGCCGTCTTCCAGATGGTGAGCCACGGGATCGTCACCGGCGCCCTCTTCCTCCTGGTCGGCGTGATCTACGAGCGGACGCACGACCGCGCCATTGCGCACATGGGCGGGCTCAACGGGCGGCTCCCGCACTACGCCGCGATCTTCGGCCTCTTCGTCTTCGCCTCCATCGGCCTTCCGGGACTCTCCGGCTTCGTCGGCGAGTTCCTGGTCCTGCTCGGCACCTTCACCTTCAACGGGTACGTGGCGGCGGTCACGACCTTCGTGGTCATCCTCTCCGCGGTGTACATGCTCTGGATGTTCCAGCGCGTCTTCTTCGCCGTGCCGTCCGACTGGATGCGCCGCTTCTGGCCGCGGCTGACGGACATGAACCGCAACGAGTGGCTGGCCGTGGCACCGCTGGTCGTGCTCGTGGTGGCGCTCGGCGTCTTCCCCGGCTTCGTCCTGCACCTGACCGAGGCGCCGGCGCAGCGGATCGTCGAGGCGATCAACGGGGCGGGCGGGCTCACGGGGCTGACCCTGCCGTGGTAGCGCGAGGGACGGGCGGATGAACTACGGCACCGAGCTGCAGCCGCTGCTGCCGGAGCTGATCCTCGCCGGCCTGGCGCTGGTGATCATCACCGTCGACCTCTTCCTGCGGCGCGACGCGAAGTGGGTTCTCACCCCGCTGACCATCGTGGGCCTGCTCCTCACGGCTGCCAGCCTGCCGACCGTGTGGGGCACCAACGCCACCGTCTTCCACGGCTTCTACCGGGTGGACGACCTCTCGCTCTTCATCAAGGGGGTAGCGCTGGGGATCGGCGTCTTCGCCGCGCTCTTCGGGCCGTCCTACCTGACCGTGCGGCGCATGCCGCTCGGCGAGTTCAACGCCATCCTGGTCCTGGGGCTCCTGGGCCTCTTCGCCCTCGCCAGCTCGAGCGACGTGATCACCCTCTTCGTCGGCCTGGAGCTGATGGTGATGCCCGGCTACATCCTCACCGGCTTCCACAAGACGAACCGCTACAGCAACGAGGGCGGGCTGAAGTACTTCCTGCTCGGCTCGTTCGCCAGCGCCATCCTGCTCTTCGGGATCAGCTGGACCTACGGCCTCACCGGGACGACCCACCTCGACGGGATCGCGAGCGCCCTCGCATCCCGCAACGTCTCGCCGGCGCTGCTGGTCGCCATCGGCTTCCTCACCGTGGGGGCCACCTTCAAGGCCGCCGCGGTGCCGTTCCACTACTGGACGCCGGATGCCTACCAGGGCGCACCGACCCCCATCACCGGCTACCTCTCGGTGGGCCCCAAGCTCGGCGCCTTCGCGCTCCTGATCCGCATCTTCGTCGACGCGCTGGGCACCGTCCGCGCCGACTGGCTGGCGATGATCGCCATCCTGGCCGTGATCACCATGACCGCTGGCAACATCGTGGCGCTCACCCAGCCGAACGTGAAACGGATGCTCGCCTACTCGAGCATCGCCCACACCGGGTACATCCTCGCGGGGCTCGCCGCGTTTGCCGCCGCGGGCAGCAGCAAGGTCGCGAGCCAGGGCATCCAGGCGGTCCTCTTCTACCTGCTCGGCTACAGCGTCATGAACATCGCCGCCTTCGCGGTGGTGGGCATGCTCGAGCGCGACACGCGCCGCCACGGGAGCCTCTCGAGCTTCGCCGGCCTCGCCGGTCGCGACCCCTGGCGCGCCG
>CAYVLM010000339.1:0-2638 GCA_964452225.1 uncultured Steroidobacteraceae bacterium
CTGGCGGAGGCGGGGCCGGCGCGTCTCATACTCGTCGACGTGGCAGGCCGCGTGGTCGCAGCTCGAGAAGCTTCGCGTTCCGGACGCCGCCCGCTCCTGGCTACTGTCCATCGCGGCCAACCAGGCGCGGCGCCAGGTTCGCCGGCGCTCGCTGCGGCGGGTGCTGGAGCCGCGCTCGCTGCTGGGCGGCCGGCCCTCGGCGACGCGGCCAGATCCTGACCTGGACATCGACCTCGCCTCGGCGCTCACGCGGCTCGATCCACGTGACCGCCAGCTCATCGGCCTCCGCTACGTCGTGGGCCTTACCAGCGAGGAGATCGGACCGATGGTGGGGATGTCCGCGTCCGGGGTACGGGTGCGTCTGGCTCGCCTGCTGAAGCGGCTGCGAGATGAGCTGACCGATGACTGAGCGTCAGGACCAGGAGTTCGAGCGCCGCCTGGAGCGGCGCCTGCGTGCGCACGCCGACCGGGCGGTGCGCCCTGTGGACGGCCGCGCTCTTGCTCGCCAGATGGCCGAGACGTCCGGAGGCCCCCGAAGGACGCGCCGCTGGGCCGCGGGTGTCGTGGCGCTCACTGTGGTGCTCGCCTCGGCCCTCACCGTGGCCGCGCTCCAGCTTCTGCCGGCGAGCGGCTCGCCCACCCCGGTGCCGTCGGCGCTGCCCACCGCAGGCACTCCGTCCGGCACCCCAGCCCCGTCGGCCTCAGCCAGCCTCGCCGCACCCCCAGCGGACGAGATCGGTGCCTTCACCGGCGGCGGGCTTTGGGCGCGGCATGGAGGCGACTTCTACCTCTCCACCGACGGCGGTACCACCTGGATCCAGCGCTCCATTGATCCCGACCCGGTGGACGTCTTCGTGCTCGACGCAACACACGCCTGGACGGTCAGCGCGGGACCGGGGTCTACAGGGAACACGGGGAATCCCTCGCAGGACGTCACCCACTGGGTAGTCGCACGCACAACTGACGGTGGCGTGCAGTGGCCCGCCGTCGACATCCCCGGCAACTACCCCGACACCGGAGCGGGCGTCACTTTCTTTGATGCCAGCCACGGCTATCTGCTCATTGCCCCGGTGCGCTTCAGCAATACGCCGCCGGCGGTCTTCGCAACGGTGGATGGCGGTGCCTCCTGGCAGCAGGTCAGGACGGCCCAGGGGCTTGGCCTCCAGTACCAGGTCCTGCTCTCCGCGGACGCCAACGGTACGCTGTGGGCCGGGGCCGAGGCCACCGCCAGCGGAGCCGGGGACTGGACCCTGCTCTCGGTCAGTCGTGACGGCGGGACGAGCTGGCAGCCGGTTTCGCTCCCCGGTCGAGACAGCTCAGCCCACGGCGACTACCTGCTCGCACCGCCGCGGGTCATCGGTTCCACCATCGTCGTCGCCGTGGACGACAACGGTCCGGTCACCTTCTACGAATCGGGCGACTCCGGCCGGACCTGGCAGTTGAGCCAGCCGCTGGGCTTCGAGGGAGCCACCTCCGGGACGCCGTCAATGCTCGACGCGAAGCACTGGCTGGTACCTGCCCCCAGCGGCCTGGGCTTCTGGGTCACGGACGACGCGGGCGCAACGTGGCGGAAGCAGGCCACGCAGGGCATGCCCGGCATCGGGCCGATCGCTTCGCTGGACTTCGCGAGGGACGGCGAGCATGGAATCGCGCTCGTCAGCCTCGGGAACACGCCTGCGCCGAACGGGCTCTTCGTGACGGCGGACGGCGGCCAGACCTGGCAGCCAGCCAACCTGGCACCGGTCTCCCCCAGCCCCACGCCGCTGCCCGGCGAATCGTGGTCACCCGAGGCGCTTGCGGTCCTGGGCAACGGGCAGACCCTCCTGGTTGGCGGTGCAGATGGCAACGCCGGACGAGTCGACCGGACGAGCGACGGCGGGACCACGTGGACCACCGTTTGGCGACCGAAGGCTGCGGTTGTCCAGCTCGCTGCCTTCGGCAGCACGGAGGCGATTGCGGTGACCTGTCTGTCATCCGACGCGGAGTGCACCCTCTGGCAGACTGGCGATGGCGGCACCAGCTGGGCGTCGGTGGGCAGCACGCCCGCTGCGGTCAGCTTCTCCGACCCGCAGCACGGGTGGCGCCTGGTCGCCGAGCCGCCACCACCCGGTACAGCCGTTGGCGGGCCGGGAGCCGCCGCGATCCAGCGGACGAGCGATGGCGGCCGGAGCTGGCAGGACGCTGGACCGGATCCGTGCGGTCCTGGCCGCCCGAGCGGCATGGGCCCCATCGTCATCACCGCTCACGGCACCAATGAGGCATGGCTGCTGTGTACGGGTGGCCCGGCGACGATCATGGAAGACAAGACGCTGGCCGTGACGACGGATGGCGGCGCGACCTGGCAGGTCAAGGCGGCCGTCAGTGGCGGGGACCCGTCCATCGACGTCGGAAGCATCCCGATCACCGGACATCCGTCCGGACTGGCGGTCGCACCGGATGGCACGGCCTGGATCTGGGGCGACCGGATGCGGCCAGTTGTCAGCCGCGACGGGGGACAGACCTGGACGGACATGCCGCTCGGTGAGATCGACGTGAGTCCGACGATCTGCGGTGCGCCGATCGACGACCGAGACGGCTGGGCTCTCCAGTGGGAGCCCAACGCGCAGGCTATCCTCCTCGAAGTGACCGATGACGGTGG
>CAYVLM010000340.1:0-2631 GCA_964452225.1 uncultured Steroidobacteraceae bacterium
TGGCCGGCCTCCTCGTCGTGGGCCTCTTCGCCGGATCCCTCGGCCCGTCCCCGGTCCTGGCCGCCGGACCGTCGGTCGTGGTGCGGCCGGGCGACACGCTGAGCGCGATCGCCGTGCGCAACGGCACCACGGTCGCGGTCCTGGTCGCCCTCAACGGGCTCTCCGATGCCGATCGCATCTACCCCGGCCAGCGCCTCACCCTGCCGCCGCCCCGTTCAGCCGGCTCCGCGAAAGGCTCGCAGACCGCAACGATCATCCATATCGTCCGTTGGGGCGAACATCTCACCGCCATCGCCGCCCGCTACGGGACGACGGTCGCCGCGATCGTGCGCCTGAACAACCTGGCCGATCCGAACCGGATCCTGGCTGGCCAGCGGCTGCTGGTCCCCGACCCCGAGACGGCCACCCGCCAGCCGGCTCCGGCGGCATCATCGCTCGTCACCACCCATCGCATCCAGCCGGGTGAAACCCTGACCGCCATCGCCGCCCGCTACGGGACCACCATTGCCGCGATCGTGCGCCTCAACGGGCTCGCCGACGCAGGGTTCATTCGCGCCGGCGACCTGCTGCGTATCCCGGCGGCATCGTCAACCACGTCGCCCTCGGCCGGCGCCGGAGCCGGGCTGCAGACGAACACCCGCCGCCTGATGGCACAGCGAGCTGCCGTCCGCGACCTCATCACCAGGGAGGCGCGCCGAGCGGGGGTGCCCGTGACCTTCGCCCTGGCGGTCGCCTGGCAGGAGTCGGGATGGCAGCAGCCGGTAGTCAGCAGCGCCGGCGCCGTGGGAATCATGCAGCTCCTGCCCTCCACCGCCGACTGGGTTGCCGGCAGCATGCTCGGCCACGACGTCGACGTTCACAACGCGCGCCAGAACGTGCGCGCCGGGATGGCGCTGCTTCGTCACTACTTCCGGCGCTACCACGGCAACCGGAGCCTCGTGCTGGCCGCCTACTACCAGGGTCAGCGCTCCGTCGACGAGCACGGGATCCTGCCGATCAGCAGGCCCTACATCGCGTCCATCCTCGCCCTGGAGGCCATGCTCCGCGGCTGAGCGGTCGCGCTCACCATTCGTCGATTCCCTGCCGCCGGACGGCCCTCCAGCCGCTCTCGGTGCGGTCGACCGTTACCAGGTCCACGCGCAGCCCGCTATGAGCCACGCCCGATGCCTCGGCGTAGGCGACGAGCGTGCCGCGAAGCCGCGCCAGCCGTCGCCCGTCGAGGCTCTCGATCGCCATGCCGGTTCGGGCGCTGCTGCGCGCGCGCACCTCGATCGCGACCAGCGTCCCCCGCGGATCGAGGCAGACCAGGTCGAGCTCACCGCCCGGGACCCGCCAGCGACGCGCGAGGAGGTGCCAGCCGCGCTGCTCGAGCGCGGCTCCGACGGCCGCCTCGGCACGAATCCCCAGGCTGTGGCGTGGGGCCGGCATGAGTCCTCCTCTGCCGGAGGCGAGCGATGAGATCTGGTCAGCTGCCGCCGGGATCCGCCAGGTCCGGCGGCTCAAGCTCCTCCTCGTCGACCAGGGAGACGTCGTCGAACACGAGGTCCAGCGGCAGCTGCGTGCCCGCGAGGAGCATGCGAATCGGCGCGAAGCTGCGCCGATGCCACGCGCAGGGCCCCTCCGTCATCAGGGCCTCGAAGTGCCGGCGGGTGCCGTACCCCTTGTTGACGGCGAACCCGTACGCGGGGTAGCGCGCGTCGTACTCCGCGCAGATCCGGTCGCGGGTGACCTTCGCGACGATGCTGGCCGCGGCGATGGACGCGCTGATCGCGTCGCCATCGATGATCGGGCGCTGCGGCAGATCCACGTAGGGCAGGCTCAGCGCGTCGATCACCAGGTGGTCCGGAGGCGGGCTGAGCCTGCGGACCGCCTCGCCCATGGCCAGCTTCGTGGCCTGCAGGATGTTGACGTGGTCGATCACCTCCACCTCGATCACCCCCACGCCGACGCCATCGGCGCGATCGAGGATCTGGGCGTACAGCGCCTCCCGGCGGCGGCGGCTCAGGACCTTGGAGTCACGCAGACCCCTGATCCGATGTCGCTCCGGCAGCACGACCGCTGCGGCAACCACCGGTCCGGCGAGCGAGCCCCGGCCGACCTCGTCCAGGCCCGCGATGCGGCGGAACCCGGCCAGGCGCAGCTCGCGCTCGTGGCGCATGTGGGCGTCGCGCGGAGCACGTGACCGGGCGCGCGGGTGCGCCTGGTGCCGCGGTGCCGGCTGGGCGGCGGCATCCGGCGCCACGGGGTCAGTTCGAGCGGCGCTCGCGGAGCGTGGCGGCCTTGCCGACGCGCTTGCGGAGGAACGTGAGCTGCTTGCGTCGCGCGACACCGTGCCGAACCACCTCGATCTTCTCGATCCGTGGAGCGTGGATCATGAACGTGCGCTCCACGCCCACGCCGCTGGAGATGCGCCGCACGGTGATCGACTGGTTGAAGCCGCCCCCGCGCATCAGGATGACGGTCCCCTCGAACACCTGGATCCGCTCGCGGTTGCCCTCCACGACCTTGACCGACACGCGCACGGTGTCGCCAGGGGCGATCGTCGGAAGGTCCGTGCGGAGCTGCTCGCGCTCGAGCTCACCGATGGCGTTCATGATCGAGGGTCCTTATTACTGGTCGATGCGCTGCGGG
>CAYVLM010000341.1:0-2620 GCA_964452225.1 uncultured Steroidobacteraceae bacterium
TCCGAAGTACCACCCGATGAGCTCCGCGATGTGAATGCCCACGTCCCACAGGGCGCCACCGCCCTGCTCGTTGCGCCATTGCCAGGCATCGGCCGGCGCGCCGTTGTAGGCGTGCTCGGACCGGAACAGGTAGACCGGATCGCCGATCCGGCCCGACTCGATCTGGTCGTGGATCGTCGTCCAGCGCTCGTCGAAGCGGCGCGTGTGCCCGATCATGAGCCGCCGGCCCGACCGCGCGGCGGCATCGGCCATCAAACGGGCGTCGGTGAGGGAGCGCGCCATCGGCTTCTCGCAGAGCACGTGCTTGCCCGATTCCAGCGCCGCCACCGCGATCCCGGCGTGGGTATGGGTCGGCGTGAGGACGAGGACGGCGTCGAGGTCATCGCGGGCGACCAGCTCCTCCAGGGTCGCCTCAACGGGCTCACCCCCGAGCGCCCTCACTGCCTCGGCGGACCTCGCCGCGTCCAGGTCGCACACGGCGCGCACCGAGACGGCATCGGTCTCGCGCAGCGCCGGCAGGTAGCCACGGGCGAAGATGTTGCCCGCGCCGACGATTCCGATGCGCCGCGCCACCCGGGCCCCCCCCCGCCACCCCGGCCGCCGCCTGCGGCCCGGCCGACGGCGGGGCCGATGGTCCGAGTGGTACCGCAGGCGCCGGCGGCCTCCGGCGGCTGAGCCAGGCGGCGACCACCATGGCTCCCAGGCCAAGGAGCACCACGAACAGCTTCGCGATCCAGCCGATGACCGGGAGCGAGGTGAGGATCACCACCACGGCGGCGCCCACGGCGAGCATCCCGAACTCCTGCCATCGATCCGGCTGAATCCCTTCGCCGAGGCGGGGCCAGATCAACCGGCCGAGCGCCAGCCCAACCAGCAGATCCCCAAAGAAGGCGATCGCCAGGACGAAGAGCAGCGTCCCGGCAAAGAGGGCGATGAAGCCGGCAAGCACCTCGAAGGTCGCCAGGGCGCCCAGCGTGAGGATCCCCAGCAGGATCGCCAGCAGGATGACGCCAAGCATGAGCACGATCGCCGCCACGACGTAGCCGACCAGGACCAGGAGCCCGATGCCGAGCGACGCCGGAGCCCGACGAACCGCCGCCTGCTCGGCGGCGCGTGTCGCCCGGGGGAGGAGCCAGAGTGCCAGCGCCCCGAACAGGAGCACCACCAGGTACTGCCGCAGGCCGTCCAGGAGCGGCGTGGAAGCAGGCGTCGTCCGGGTTGCTGTGCCGCTGGTGATCGTGACGTTCTCGCTGCCGCCAACGGACCCGCTGCGCGCGTAGCTGCCCGTCCTCCCCTCGATGCTGCCGCTCACCGGCCCGCTGACGGTCGCCGTCCCGGAGGCGAAGATGAGGTCGCCACCCACCGGGCCCGTCACGTCAAGGGTGCCACCGCCGGCCAGCACGTCCTTGCCGGTCGCCCCGGAGACGGTGACTTGCCCTCCCCCGGCGCGCACGGCGCCTGCCACGGCACCCGCGAGCTGGATGGTCCCGCCGGCGGCGATGATCTCGCCGCTCACCGGCCCGTGGACCGTGATGGTGCCGCCAATGGCCACCAGGTCGCCGTGGACGGTGCCGTCCATGGTCACGGTGCCGGCGAAGACGTAGAGGTCGTGGTCCACGACCTCGTTGGCGGGTACGGTGACGGTGTTCCCCGTCCTGACCTTGCCGCCCAGCAGACTTGCGCCGAAGACCACGCTCGCGCTCGTCGCCACGAGCAGCAGGACGATCGACACCCCGCCGATGATCCGCGCGGTGCGCAGGAACCGCGACATCAGGGCCTCACCTCCGCTCCAGGGTTCCGCCGAGCGCCCATTCTCGCACCGGCTACGGGGTCGATGCGGGCGCCCAGGATTGCAGCTCGACGATGTTGCCCTCCGGATCGGACACGTAGCACCACCTCACCCGCCGGCCATCCGCGGTCTGCAGCGTCACGACATCGCCGACCGCGTCGCCGCCTGCCCCCAGCACAGCCTCGCGCGCCGCGCTCACGTCGTCGACCGCAAACGCCAGGTGACCGATGCCGAGCCGATTGGCGGCCCGCGCCTCGCGCGCCTCGGATCGGTGGTAGGTGTAGATCTCCAGGGTCGGGCCATCCGGCCCATGGCCCGGGAGGCGCAGGTGGGCACCCTTCAGGGCGGCATCGGCCACGCCCGTGCCCCGGGCCAGGTCGGCGCCGCCATAGTCGCGCTCGGGAGGAACCAGCTCGCAGCCGAACAGCTTGACGTAGAACTCCGCCAGCCGACGCCAGTCGGCGGCGACGATGTTCACGTGGCCGAAGCGGACCCCGCGAATCACGCCCGTCATCTCGTGGCCCTGTGGCACGCCGGGCCGGACGGAGCTACGGACCCGGGTGGGGCACCTGGATCACGATCCGGTCCCCGCAGACTTCGCAGTGGTACGGCGTGGCCCGGTGGCCGGGGAGGACGGGGGGTTCTTCCTCGTCGCGGTTGTACTCGTACATGTGACCGTCGTGGAGATGGCCGAACCGCATCGGATCCTCGTCCGGCAGCGACAGGACGTGCAGGTGGTAGTCGTTCGGACTCTTCGCCACTCGGGAACCCTCCTGTGGATGGAATGCGGGCGGTGGTCGTTGATGGCCATGGTAATCCCGGCCCGGCGCC
>CAYVLM010000342.1:0-2612 GCA_964452225.1 uncultured Steroidobacteraceae bacterium
ATCGCGACGTCTGCCCTGCGGCGGAGGGACGTGGTGGACCATCGGATTCGCGACGTTCGGCACTCAGGCACTGCCACGCGCCCCTGCATCCTTCCGCCGATGAGCAGCGCGGACCTCGCCGGATGGCACGACCTCTACGTCATGGCCGGCGGTGCCGCCGCGGTCCTGACCGGCCTGATCTTCGTGGCGGTCTCGCTCCACCTGCGGCCGATGGTGACCGACCGCTGGCTGCGTGGCCGCGCAGAGTCGTCCCTCCTGGCGCTCATGACCGTCGTCCTCATGGCCGGCGCGGTGCTCATCCCCGGCCAGTCGGTCACGGTTCTCGGCGTGGAGATCGTGGTGCTGGCGCTCGCCAGCCCGGTCCACAGCCTGCGCGGCCTGCGCCATCTCCCCGCGGGCCACAGGGTGGGGCTGTCGGTCGAGCTCGGTATCGGGCTGGTCGGCGCGCTCCTCGCCATCGCCGGCGGGATCGTGATGGTCCTCGGCCGGGTCGACGGGCTGTGGCTGCTGCTTCCCGGCGGCGCCGTTGCGCTCTCCTCCTCGGTGTGGAACGCCTGGCGCCTCATGGTCGACGTGGGCGCCGGTGAGGGGCAGCCGTCATGACCGGGATCGCCGGGACGCTCGCCATCTGGCACGACTTCTTCGTCGTCGCCGCCGGCGCGACCGCCGTGCTCCTGGGCCTCACCTTCGTGGGACTGACGCTGCATGTGGAGCGCGCCTCGCTGGACAGCACGCGGCGCGGGCTGGCGCTCGCGTCGGGAACCAGCCTCGTCTACGCGCTGCTCGCGTCGTTCGCCCTGCTCATCCCGGAGGGCGTGCCGTACGCGCAGGGCGTCGTCCTGGTCGTCATCGGCTGGCTCGGCCTGTTCTCCTCGACCTACGCCCTCCGCCAGGTCTGGCACGACCCCGAGCGCCACGTCGGCCGATACGGCCTCGTATTCCAGTTCGGAGTGCCGGTGATGGCGACGGCGGGCCTGTTCCTGTCCGGGTTCGGCCTGGGGATCGGATGGCCGCCGGCGGTGTGGGCCGTGGGTGCGGTCGTCTTCATTTTGCTCGTGGACGGCATCCAGAGCGCCTGGGACCTGCTGCGGATCGGCTTCGTCTAGCAGCCGGGGCCGGTCAGCCCGTGTCCGTCCGAACCCATCTGGCCGTTGGACTTGTCATATGCCGTCCTGGTTCGCGTTGGACAGCTCCAGGATCCAGCGTCGGGCCGGCCAGGCCTGCGTTCACGCTCGAACGGAGCCTCCCCAACCTGACCCGTTGCCTGCCGACCTGTCTAACGCGCATCACCGCAGCAGGTGACAAGTCGGCGGCTGGCGGCGGGGCGACGGACGGCGCGCGGTGACGCGCGGCGCGGAGCCCGGAGGGGCGGAGCGGTCAGCCGCGCGACCGATGGCGGACGGCGATCCGCTCGCGCATCAGCGCGGTCTGCAGCGCGGCGCGCACCCGCGCGATGTCCACCGGGTCACGGGCCCGCTCCAGCTCCGCCTCGGCGCGCTTGCGGGCCGCGACGGCGAGCTCCTCGTCGATCTCGTCCGAGTGCTCGGCGAGGTCGGCCATCACCACCACCCGGTCGGGGCGCACCTCGACGAACCCGCCCGAGATGAAGAGGATCTGCTCCGTGCCGCCCTTCTTGATCCGCAGCTCACCGGTGCCGAGGGCGCTGATCAGCCGCGTGTGGTGCGGGAGAATGCCCAGCTGCCCGTCCAGGCCCGGGACGATGACCATGTCGACCTCGTCCGAGTAGGCAAGGCGCTCGGGGCTGACGATCTCGAGGTGCAGCGGCATCAGCCCACCCCCTCGGTCGCGACGGCGGAAGGGAGCTGGCGGAGGACGATGTCAGGGCGGCGCGGACGGCGCCGCAGCGCGTTGCATTCGCCGCGCAAGGCGTCGTTCATGCCGGCCATCATCGGCTCCTACTTCATTCCTTCCGCGTTCTCGACCACGTCCTCGATCGGACCCGCCATCAGGAACGCCTGCTCCGGCAGCGTGTCGTGCTTGCCGTCGAGGATCTCGCGCGCGCCGCGGACGGTCTCCATGCGCTCCACGTACTTGCCGGGACGCCCCGTGAACTGCTCCGCAACGAACATGGGCTGGCTCATGTAGCGCTGCAGGCGGCGGGCCCGCTGGACGGTGACCTTGTCCTCCTCGGACAGCTCGTCCATGCCAAGGATGGCAATGATGTCCTGCAGGTCCTTGTAGCGCTGGAGCGTGCGCTGCACCTCGCGGGCCACGCTGAAGTGCTCCGGGCCCACGACCCGCGGGTCGAGGACGGTGGACGTTGAGGTCAGCGGGTCGACCGCCGGGTAGATGCCGATCTCCACGATGGAGCGCTCGAGGCGAATGGTGGAGTCAAGGTGCCCGAAGGTCGTGGCCGGGGCCGGGTCGGTGTAGTCGTCGGCCGGCACGAACACCGCCTGGAGGGAGGTGATGGACCCCTTCTTCGTGGAGGTGATCCGCTCCTGGAGGTCGCCCATCTCGGTTGCCAGCGTGGGCTGGTAGCCGACCGCGGACGGCATGCGCCCGAGCAGCGCCGACACCTCCGAGCCCGCCTGGGTGAAGCGGAAGATGTTGTCGATGAAGAGCAGGATGTCCCGCCCCTCGACGTCGCG
>CAYVLM010000343.1:0-2592 GCA_964452225.1 uncultured Steroidobacteraceae bacterium
CGGTCCAGCCACCAACGGACCACCCAGACCCATACAAGCGCGGCCGGAACGAAGAGAAGCTGTGGTATGTCATAGACCACCCGTAGAACTCTGCGTGAGAGTCTGAAGCCGAGACGAGCGAGAGGACGGAGGTGCCGTTGTAGGTCCAGTCCAGGTTCTCCTGCACACGCGTTAGCTGGATTGAGACGGGATCTTGCCAGATGACGTGGTAGTGGGCATAACGCTCTGACGAGAGGGGCGCCGGGGAGCCTGATGCTTGGGTATCCGAGGTGGGGAGCTCAGAGGGCGAAGACGCGGAGGCGCCCGCGTCCGCTGGCAGGGCGGCCAGCTCGCCGGTGATGACCCATTCGTCGCAGGTCGATGGATTGATGGCGAGCTCTGCTGCCCCGACCGGTGGCCCATTTGGCTCCTTCGTCACGTCGAAGCGAGCGCCGCAGCGTCCGTCAGCGGAGCGCTCCCCGCGTACGAGCACTACCGCGGAGGTTGAGAAGGAAAGGGCATCGGAGGTCTGCGGGAAGTAGATCCAACCATCGTCAGCGGCGGCAGCGTGTGCTTTGGGGATGGTCACCCCTAGAAGCGTAAGCGCGCATGCGGATACCGCCAGAAATCGCAACGATAAGCGTCGAAGGTTCATTTCGATCTCACTCTCACGCCACCTAACCAGCGAATCGACTTTCTGCGCATGGTTTGCCCCGTCAACACGGTCAGGTGCCGTACGGCGGTAGGATGCGTTGTGAAACGCTGGTTGAACATCCGCCGGACCTGATGTTTCTTCCCGTCGCGGTTAACCCGGCCTCGAGACGATGAGCTCACCTCGCGAACACGCTCAGATCGGTGAGCGAGAGTAGGGAGACCTCTCCGGGTAAAGCAGTTGACCAGCTCGGGACTCTCTCCCATTGGGTCAGTCCCGTTCGTTCGCGTCTCGACCGCGGACCGCGCGCCGGATGGCGATCAGGTCTCAAAGGGGGTGTCTCGATCCTCATCGATCCGTCGGATCGGATCGAAGTAGTGGCTGGTCGTGGTCGGCGAGAACTCGCTCTTCTTCGGTGAAACGCCACGTGTCATCTCATCTTCTCCTTCGTGCATTCGCGCTGCCGAGCGCCCGTGGTTCCTGCCGTGGTGACACCACTGCTCACGGTTCCACCGCCAGACTGTTGGTGTTAACGACCACGAGCCAGTCCGGCCATCCGCGATACAGTGAGCTGCCCGGATCCCACTCTTCCCAGGTGAGGAGCGGACCGGAGACGCTGACCTCGCTCCAATCGTTAGGAGTGGGCAGCAACACCAGGCGAGCTTCGGCTCGGTCGTAGACGATGGGCGACAGCGACTGCGTCCAGCCGATGATCCGCTCGTTGAGGGCCGGCCACTCCAGGTGGTCGGCGAGGTTGGCGCCGCGGGCGATCTCGACCGCCGGGGCGTTGGCGGCCAGGTCGTCGATCAGCCACATCGACAGGGACTGGGGATCGTTGTACACCGCGGTCGCCCCGTCCAGCACGAACTGGGGCGGGGTGATGGCGAGCTGGCGCACGAAGCCGGTCTCCAGGTTGGTGACCCGCTCGAAGCCCCCGCTCCCCTCGGAGACGCCCCACGCCAGCCAGGGCCAGGAGAGGACCGGCATCCCCGCCGAGGTGGCCAGGGTGCTGATCTGCCCGTTGGCCAGGTCGGCCTCGCGCACCACGGCGGCGGCCATCCCGCCGGCGTCGACGCCGGGGCTGACGGTCTGGCCCCACACCGCCAGGCCGTGGCTCACCGACACGAACGACAGCGGCCCCTGGACCGGCTGGCCGCCCTGGGTGGTGGCGGCCCGGGCGATCTCCTTCACCTGTCCCGTCGCCAGGTTGTAGGCCCGCAGCCGCCAGTCGAAGAAGCTCGGCGCATCATCGGCCTCGGTCCACACCACCCAGGTGCCGTCCGAGGCCACCGACAGCATCTGGCTCTGCGGCCTAGCCAGGGCAGCCATGCGGCGCAGGCTGCCGGTGGCCACCTCGTCGAGGACCGCGTAGCTCAGGTCGCGGTAGGTCGGCACCGAGGCCACGAAGGCGTTGGGCTGATCGACACAGATGAGGTAGCGCCCGTCGGGGGTGGCGGCGTTCTCCAGCACGAGGTGCCGGTCCGAGCCGACCGAGCCCGGGAGGCGGACCGTGGCCAGGGTGCCCCAGGCCTGGGCAGCCGTTACCGCCAGGTCGGCATCGGGTGCGATGGCCCCGGAGGGCTCGGGTGCCTGCGATCCGCCCAAGCCGGGCAGCACGTTGGGCCCGCTGGGCGTCGGGGCTGCCGTGACAGAGGGCGTGGGTGACAGCGACCCGCTCGGTAACGGAGACGGCGGCGCGGCGCAGCCGGTGACCAGGGTTGCCCCCAGCGCGATGGCCAGGAGCCTGGACGTCAGACGGATCATGAGGGCCCTGCCATGCCGCTCTGCCGCGCAACTACCAGATGTACCCGTATCCGCCGGCGTCCATCATGCTGGTAAGGCTTCCGCTGGAGATCCAGCTATGCGCCGGCACGTTCGGCGACCAGCTCCAGAAGGATGTTCCGTGCACCGAATCGGCGTAGTAGGACAACGCACTATTGTCGTTATAGCCGTGGGCCGCG
>CAYVLM010000344.1:0-2579 GCA_964452225.1 uncultured Steroidobacteraceae bacterium
CCTTCGACGCCGACGGGAGGCCGCTCGGTCACCCGCCACGGTTGGTGTGGGTGGAGGTCCCCTTCATCCTCGACGGGACCGGCCTGCCCGATGCGGCACCCGTGGGGTCCATCCTGGCCGAGACCGCGCGGCGAATCGACAGCCTGGCGCTGCTGCGCGCCGACCAGGTCGCTCCCGGCATGCCCGGCGAGCGCGTCGCGCTTCGCCTCTCGGATCGAGCCGTTGCGCCGCCCGGTCTCACGGCCGCGTCACCCCTCGTCGAGCTCGACGCGTCGGATCTCGAACCGGAGAAAGGGGGTGCGGCCCAGGCGGCGGCAGCGGCGACCCGGTTCCCGAAGGCCGTGCTCGCCTGGAGGGTCCCGCTGGGGGCCAACCTGGAGGAGCTGGTGAGGGCCGGCGCCGGGGTCCTGCACCTGGTGGCCGACGAGGCGCAGCGCCTCGACCCCGCCCTGCCTGAGCTGCTCCGCGACGCCCACCAGCGCCTCGTTGACGTCGGGCTCCGAGACCGGGTCACGCTGATCGGCAGCGTCGGGGCATGCCAGGCCGAGCACGCGGCAAAGGCCATCGCCTGCGGGCTGGACCTGGTGGCGCTCGACCTGCCGCTGTGGGTGGCGCTCCAGGCCGAGATGGCCGGGGCCGAGCCGCGTTTCGGCCAGCTGGACGCGGAGTGGGGTGTCGGCCGGCTCCAGAACCTGGTGGCATCCTGGCGCGACCAGCTGCTCGAGGTGCTTGGCGCCATGGGGCTCCGCGAGGTCCGCCGCCTGCGGGGCGAGCTGGGGCGCACGATCTTCCAGGCCGAGATGGAGCGCGAGGCGTTCGGAGGACTGGAGGGCTATCCAGTCCCCGAGCCGGAGGTCGCCGGCGCATGACACGGGCACCCGAAACCCGTGCTCCGAAGGATCCGCTGGTGATCAAGCACGTCCACGCCCTTCGTGAGGGGTTCGCGGGCTGGCCCGGCGGGACGCACGGCCTGCCCCCGGCGTTGGGCGATGCACGCTGGACGGCGGAGCTGATCCTCGCCACCTGGCAGCAGGCGGCGTCGGGCCGGGAGCCCGGCGGCGCGCCGGCGCTCGAGCACCGCATCGGGGCATCGGGCGGGGGATTCGACGTCCTCGCCTTCCGCGCCCTGCCGGAGGAGGCCTGGAGCGACCCCGCGTCGGTCGATCTCGCCATTCCCCTGAACCGGCGCGGAGAGGGACCCGAGATCCGGATCCCCATCCCGTGGTACGGGGCCGGGATGTCCTACGGGTCGGTGAGCGAGCAGGTCATGCTGGCCAGGGCCATGGCGGCCAAGGAGTGGGGCACCTTCACCTCCACCGGCGAGGGCGGTTACCCCGATGCGCTGGTCCCGTACGCCCGCCACGTGATCACCCAGGTCGCGACCGGCATGTTCGGGATCCGCGAGGAGACCATGCAGCGGGCGCCGATCCTGGAGCTCAAGTACGCGCAGGGAGCCAAGCCGGGGCTGGGAGGCCACCTCCTGGGAGACAAGGCGACCGCCGCGGTGGCGGCGATGCGGGAGAGCGTGCCGTGGGTGAGCCTCTTCAGCCCGTTCCCGTTCCACAGCGTCTACTCGGTGGAGGACCACCGCAAGCACATCGACTGGCTGCGAAGCGTGAGCCCCGACTCGCTCGTCTCGGTCAAGGTCTCAACCCCGACCGACGTCGACATGGTTGCCGTGGGCAGCTACTACGCCGGTGCGCACATCCTGCACGTGGACGGATCCTACGGCGGGACCGGCGCGGCGCCGGAGATCGCCAAGAAGAACATCGCCATGCCCATCGAGCTGGCGCTGCCCAGGGTGCATCGGTTCCTGGTCGAGGAGGGGATCCGCGACGAGCTGGTGGTGCTCGCCTCGGGCGGCATCCGGACCGCGGACGACGTTGCCAAGGCCATCGCCCTCGGCGCCGACGGGTGCGTCCTCGGCACGGTCGAGCTGGTGGCGCTGGGCTGCACCCGCTGCAGCAACTGCGAGCGGGGGCGCGGCTGCCCCTTCGGGCTGACGACCACCGATCCCGAGCTCTCCCAGCTGGTCGATCCCGAGTGGGGTGCCGAGCGGATCGGCAACCTGTACGCCTCGTTCGAGCGCCAGCTGCGCCGGATCGTCTCGCGCCTCGGGCTGGCCAGCGTGCGCGAGCTGCGGGGCCGCACCGACCTGCTCCTCTACCGGGCGCCGCCCGCGGCGTCACCCGGGGCGGCCGATGGATCGCGCTGAGCTCGCCGAGGCGCTGATCGCCTCCGCCGCCCGGCTGCGCCCCGCCGGCGCGGTGGCCGGGTGGCGCAAGCGGGAGGCCGAGGGCGGCTGCGGCGTGGTGGGGGTGGCGGCCAGCGTCCCGGTTCCCGGCAAGGCCCTGATGCAGCCGCTCTCCCAGATGCGCAACCGGGGCAACGGCAAGGGGGGCGGGATCGCCGCAGCGGGCCTGGATCCGGCCTGGCTGGGCGTCAGCGGCGAGGTGCTCGCGGACCGATACCTGCTCGCCATCGCCTACCTGGACCCTGCTGCCCGGACGGACGTCGAGGCGCAGTTCGTGACGCCCCTCTTCGAGGTCGACGAGGCCATCGAGCTGCCCGCTCGCGCA
>CAYVLM010000345.1:0-2537 GCA_964452225.1 uncultured Steroidobacteraceae bacterium
TGACCGTCGCCCAGCTCATCGGCAACGGCAGCCGGGTCTGGTTCAACCGGACCGAGGTCGACGGACGGCTGGTTGCCTGGTTCGCCCTGGGGGCCGCTCCGCTGGGGCTCATTGGCGGGTTCGTGTTCGCCACCGCTCCGCTCTCGGCCCTGACGCGCCTGCTCGGCGCCTTCCTGCTCGGGGTCGTCGCATGGCGCCACCTGCACCCCGCCCCGCCCGGCCGGATGCCGCGCCCGGCCTTCGCCCCGATCGGTGCAGTGTCGGCCTTCCTCTCGGCGCTCCTCGGCAGCGTCGGGCCCCTCATGGCACCGTTCTTCCTGGCCGCGGGCCTCGTCAAGGGCGCCTACATCGGGACCGAGGCCGCCTCGACGGTGGTCATGCACCTCGGCAAGCTGGCCGCCTACGGCACGAGCGGCGTGCTCACCGGATCCGGGACCCTGGTCGGCCTCGCCCTGGGGCCGTTCATGATCGCCGGCTCGTTCATCGGCAAGCGGGTCGTCGACCGCCTGCCGGAGCGCGTGTTCGTGCTGATCATCGAGGCGGTCCTGGTGATCGCCGGCCTCACCTTCCTGATCGGGGGCTGACGCCGAGAGGGCCGACCATTGCACGCGCCGGCCGCCACAGCCCGGTTTCACGGGCTACGGTCCGGCGAGGGCAGGCAAGGGAGGCACGTGGAGCAGGCAGAGCAATCCCGGGCAGCAACCACCGCAGATGCGCCGGCGGGCGAGCGCTACCTGCTCCTAGCCGACATTTCCGGCTACACCGGCTTCATGGTTAGCGTCGAGCGCGAGCACGGCGTCGACTTCAGCTCCGGCATCCCCGCCGCCTACGCCGTCCTGGGTGACCTCCTGGGCGCCGTCAGCAAAGGGGTGGAGCCCGATTTCGCGGTCCTCAAGCTCGAGGGTGATGCCGTGTTCGCCGCCGCCCCGGCACCGGCACTCGACGGCCGGGGAGACCACGTCCTCGAGACGCTGCGCGCCCTGTACCGTGCGTTCACCGAGGGTCGTACCCGTGCCATCCCGGCGTCCGACCACATCTGCACCGCCTGTCCCGCGGTCGCGCATCTCGATCTCAAGATGGTGCTCCATCGGGGCCACACGGTGCGGCAGACAGTCGGCTCCGGAAGCGACCTGCGGGGCCCGGCGGTGACGATGGCCCACCGACTGCTCAAGAACACCATTCGGGAGCGAATCGGCTTCCGGCCGTACCTCTTCCTGACCGACGCGGCCGCGACCGCACTCGGATTGTCCCAGGCCGGCCTCGAGCACCATGAGGAATACCCGGAGGCGGGACGGATCGGGGGCCGCATCGTGGAGCTCGACGGTCCAGCGCGCACGGCCATGCCGGCACCACCACCCAACTGACACCGGCCCGTCCTGCTGCCGCGTCACCGGTGGGAGGAGCTGCTCCCTGCCTATCGGAGCCTGGCGGCCAACATCGGCTAGGGTGGACCGACCCGCTCGTTGGTCTGCGGGGCCGGCAACGCGCCAGAGAGCACCCCGTCCGCTCGCGAGGGCGGCAGGTCCGCCTCCGCTGAGGCATCCTGACGGCGTCGCTCGAGCTCCGTGCCGATCTGCTCGGCGAGGGCGACCTCGGCAGCGCGGAATCCACTCGCCATCATTCGCCCCGCCAGCCTTAAGAGGACGCGCTCTCTGAGTGTCTTGGGCGCCGCGCCCCGCATGTGAATGATCGTCCCGCTGGGCGTGGGCTCGAACTCGGTCGTCTGAAGAAAGCTGAGCGTTCCCACGGGGGTGGGAACAGTGTTCCGGATGCTGAAGTAGTCGTAGGGTCGCCAGTCGAGCAGCTCCTCGATGCTGGCGTTCTTGCCGTGCATGCAGTGGTTCACTGCCCCCACGCCGCGCCGGTTGCCGGGGGCGATGCATTCCACAGCGGTCATCCCGGGCGTCCAGGTGAGGCGTCGACCCGGCGTGGTGATGAACTCCCAGGCGATCTGCGGCGGCGCCGACGTGGGGATGTTCCACTCGAATGCAGCGTCGTCCTCCTCGACGATGACGCGCGTACGCGACGCTTCCTCTTCCCAGCGCTGGCCCAGGTCATGGATCCAGACGGGGACCGTGCCGATGTGCTCGTATGTCTCGCTGAAGGGACGCATCCCCAGCTCGGACACGTCAACGTCCATCGCATCGACGCACTGCTGGGTGAACAGCGCGTAGGCCTCGACGCCCGTGGATGCGACCACCTCGTTCTTCAGCAGGCGGTGGACCACGATGACATCGGAGCCGACCAGCTCCTCACCGCCTGCCACCTCCTGGCGCACGATCGTGCCGTGGTGGACGACGAACTTCAGGTTGAGATCGGGGATGTGCGTGCACGCCTTGCATGGGCAGGAGGTCGCCTGACGCACGTCGCGGCGTCGCCGCCGGAAGCCGAAGTAGCAGCGCTCGATGGTGTCGAGCAGCAGCGATCCATCGATCTGGTCGGTCACAAGGTACACGAACGCCGCATCACCTTCGAGCTTGGCCAGCCGGAAGCCGGGCTGCAGGGTGGTGACGATGGTTCGCATGAGATCGGCGAGG
>CAYVLM010000346.1:0-2534 GCA_964452225.1 uncultured Steroidobacteraceae bacterium
CACCGCGCCGTCGTCTCCCAGGGTGCCCACCTCGACCGGGCCCTCACGGGCACCATCCCGCCCAGCGCGCGACTGCGGGTCTTGGCCCTTGGCCCGCTCCACGTCGAGCAGGACGGCAAGCCGGTGGAGCAATGGGGCGGTCCAAAGGCCGGGACCCGCCAGGCGGAGGCGGTGTTTGCGTTCCTCTTTGACCGCGGGGAGCGCGGCTGCACGAAGGACGAGATCATCGAGGTCGTCTGGCCCGATGTCGACCTGGCGCCCGCCGACGCCGCCTTCCACCGCACTCTCGTGGGGCTTCGCGGCATGCTCGAGCCACACCGGGCGCCGCGCGACCAATCGGTGGCGATCCGCTTCCACAACGACCGGTATCGCCTTGATCCCTCGCTCGTCGAGTGGAGTGACGTGAATGCCTTCGAGGATCGGCTCGCAGCGGCCTCCGCGGCAGGCTCGGGCGACGCGGCGATCCCCGAGCTCGAGGCGGCTCGCGCCCTGTACCGCGGCGAGTACCTGGATGACTGCCCGCTCTACGGCGACAGCGAGTACGTGGAGGAACGGCGGCGCCTGCTCCGGAGCCGCTACGTGGACCTCCTGGTCGACCTCGGCGAGCGCTACGAGCGCCGCCGCGACCGGCCCGCGGCAGCCGACGCCTTCCGCGCGGCGCTCTCCGCTGCGGGGGGAGAGTGCCCGCCGGCAGAATCGGGCCTTGCCCGGCTGGGATCTCCCGCGTAACGGCCCCGCGCCGGTCGCAGGCGGCGGGCCGCCGCCTGCGCGCGCCGATGCCCCAGGAGGGCCGCGGCGTGACGCCGGCTGGTATGCAGCGCATCACGAACCCGCGCAATGCTGAGCGGCCCCCGGGCGGCAAGACCGTCGATGCGCACCAGGAGGCTCGCCAGGACGTCGGGCGGGTAGTCGATCCCGTCGTCGATCGAGACCAGCGCCCCGGCTGTCCGGAGCTGCTCCACGACCCCTGGCGGAATCCCGAGCCGTGCCGCGACGGCATCGGTCCGCGGGACGCCGGCGCCCGCCTCGCGGATGCCGTCGAGCAGGCGATCGACGCGCTCGCGCATGGCGGCGTCGGCCAGCATCGGCTCGTGCTCCGCCATCCGAACCTGCCTGCCCTCGCGCACCAGCTCACCCGCCGCGGCCAGGCCGTCGATCACCTCCAGGAGCGCGGCGTCCGGCATCGCCCGCAGGGAGCCGCGCCCCCTCCCCCGTCCCGGACGACGCTCGGCCGGATCGGCCCGCACCTCCCGCATCACGGCGTCGAGGCGAAACCCGGGTCGCACCGGCTCGCGTCTGTGCAACCGCCGGAGGGCCGCCCTCACGCGGGTACCGGCGAGCCGGCGCAGCTCCGGATCCGGCTCCATCAAGCCGTCAGACGGCGGGGGGAACTGGCGCCGTCCCCTCGACCGCGATCCGGATGGCGTTCGCCTCCTCGTCCGAGAGGGCGTGGGTGGACGTGCCGTTCCTGACCGGCTTGGCGAAGACCCGCGTGTTCGCCCGGCCGTGCAGGCTGCTGATGACGAGGCCGTCGCGCTGGTCGTCGAGCAACGCAATGGCGAAGCTCTGGTCGGAGCCGGTGTCCTCGAATGGGTTGAAGCGCACGAGGCCGATGTGCTGCAGGCTGCCGCGGCTGCGCTGCTCGAGGTAGGTGTACAGCCGGTTCAGGTCCCCGAGCCGCGCGGCGACGTCGTGCACCTGCCCGATATGGCCGTTGAGCACCTCCTGCAGGGAGCCGCCGTCGCCGCCGCTGACCAGGATGCGGTATGCGCGCGTCGCCCTCCGGAGCCGCACCGACTGCACGACGAGCAGCACGAGGACGACCAGGACGACGAACGCCAGGCCACCGAGGACGAGAGCCAGGTTGTCGGAGAGGAAACGGTTCAGATCTGCCATGGGCCGCGAGGTGGGCTGCGGACGACGGCCGGTATAATACGCGTCCCCGCGGCCACCTCAGCCGATGCCGCGTGCAGCACGACGAGAGGAGCGCATGCCCCGATCCCGCAGAAGCAGCCGACAGCGTCGCCGCCAGCAGCGTGCCGCATCGCGGCCGCAGGCACCACGGCCGCAGGCACCACGGCCCGCTGGAGCGGCTCAGCCCGCGTCGGTGCCCGCCGCCGAGCCGGCTCCGCAGTCAGAGCCGCAGGTCCGATCCGCTTCCACGGCCCGCTCCGCCAGAGGGGCCGCCCAACGCGCGGCCCGCGGGAACGCGAGAATCGTGGTGGCCGGGCCGTCACGCCTCAGCGAGCGCGCCGCCGAGGAGTACCACTACGTCGGCCGCGACCTGCGCAACATCGGGGTGCTGATCATGGTCATGGCGGTTCTCCTGGTGGTCGCCTTCGTCGCCTTCACCGCGTTGGGAATCGGCCACACCATCTAGGCCGCGGCCGTTCGGCAGCCTTCCCTGCCGTCGAGCCACGGCCGTCGAGGCCCGGCCATCGGGCCTCTGCCGTCGGGCTTCTGCCATCGGGCTACCACCACGGCTGGTGCCGGCGTGGCACTCGGCCGCTTCTGCCGTCGGCCTACCACCAGGG
>CAYVLM010000347.1:0-2534 GCA_964452225.1 uncultured Steroidobacteraceae bacterium
TCGCGGAGGTCCTGCTCCTGGTCCTGGTGGGCGGCGGCGTCGCGGCGCTGGTCGCCGTCGTGGCGGGGGTCGTCGGGCTGGCGCTGCTCGTTGGCTTCGCGATCCCCCCGCCGTACGGGATCGGCAACCCGACGGAGACGAACCGGGCCCTCGCGGCCGCCGAGTCGCAGGAAGCCGCCCGGCAGGCCACCATCTCGCAGCTGCTGCAGCAGGTGGCCGCCAACCCGCGTGACACCAATGCCCTCTCCAAGCTGGCCGACGCCTACCTGGCCGGCTCGAGCGCGGACGACCTGAGCCGCGGGGCGACCATCCTCCTGGCGCTGCTGTCGATCGACCCGCAGAACACCAGCGCCTACCGGAGGCTCATCACCGCCTACGTGAACGCCGGAGACTGGACCGATGCCGCCTCGGCCACCGATGCCTACGCGGGCGTCGCGCCAGGATCGGCGGACATCCCCTTCTTCCGCGGAATCATCGCGCTGCGCGGCCGGAACGATCCCGCCGCCGCGATCGACCAGTTCAAGGCCTTCCTGGCGCTCGCCCCGGACGATCCCCGGGCCACCATGGTTCGCGCCCTGCTCAGCGAGGCGGAGTCGCCGGCGCCGAGCGCCTGACCGCCGGGGCCGTCAGGGGTGAGCGGCGTGCTCGCGCTCTCGCCGGTCGAAGCGTTCGAGCTGGAGCGTCGAGTGCTCCATGTCGAAGTCGGTGGCGAGGCAGCTGCAGAGCTCATCGAGGACGCGGCCGGGATCGCCATCGGAGCTGAGCACGACGTGGGCGGAGATGACGTTGATCCCCGAGGTCAGGGTCCAGGCATGAAGGTCGTGCACGTTCGCCACGCCCGGCGTGGCGCGCACGTGGGCCCGGACCTCATCGAGGTCCAGGTCCCTGGGGGTCGCCTGGAGGAGGATGTCGGCCACGTCGCGCAGCAGGCTCCAGACACGGGGGAGGATGAGCGCCGCGATCAGGATCGAGGCGATCGGGTCGATCGGCGTCCAGCCCGTGACCAGGATCACGAGCCCGGCGACGATGACCGCCGCCAGCCCCAGCAGGTCGCCCAGCACCTCGAGGTATGCCGCGCGCAGGGTCACGCTGCCCCGCGCTCCGGCGTGGAGCAACCGCGCCGAGACGCCGGCCACCACGACCCCGACCGCCGCGACCGCCACCATTGGCGGACCCACGACCGCGGACGGGGCGCCAATGCGCCGCAGCGCCTCGGCGACGATGAGCGCCGCCACGCCCAGCAGCACGAGCCCGTTGACCGCCGCCGCGAAGATCTCGACGCGGTGGTAGCCGTACGTCTTCTCCGCCGTCGCCGGGCGGCGGGCGAACCAGATGGCCAGGAGGGCGAGGACGATGCCGGCCGCGTCGGTGAGGAGATGGGCGGCGTCCGCCAGCAGGGCGAGGCTGCCGCTCAGCAGGCCGGCTGCCACCTCCACGACCATGAAGCCAGCGACCAGGAGCCCGACCGCGACGAGCCGCGGTGCACCGGCGCGCGCCGCAGAGGCGGTGCGGTGCTCGAGGCCGGCGGTCATCCCGCTGCGCTCATCCCGCTGCGCTCATCCCCCTGTCGGTCTCGGTTGCGTGCCGCAGCCCGTCGGCCAGGACGTGCCGCACGTGCGCGTCGGCAAGCCGGTAGTAGGCAATGCGCCCGTCCCGCCGACGGCTCACGACGCGCCGGTCCCGCAGGAGGCGCAGCTGGTGGCTGACCGCCGATTCGCTCAGACCGACGAGCAGCGCGAGATCCCGAACGCACAGCTCGTCGGCCAGCGTCAGCAGGTGGACCAGCCGTGCCCGGGACGCGTCGGCCAGCGTGGCAAAGACCGATGCGAGCATCTCCGCCTCGCTGTGCGCGATGGCGCTCCCGATGAGCGGCACCACCTGGTCGGGATGGATGCACTCCCTCCTGCAGCGCTCGGCGTCGAGGACAGCATCATCTGCATGGCTGCTCATACATCGCATTGTGACCCTGAGGGTAACGCGACGCAAGCCCGTGGTGCCCGCCTGCCGAGGCGAGCGAGATACTGAGTCGGTCGTGACCATTCTGCGATTCGGACCCGGCAGCGCGCGGGCACTCATCCTGGCGGGGGGCATCCTTGCTGTGCTCTTGGGGTCCTGCTCGGCGGGCGCAGCGCTGCCCGCCGCCACCGGCGCGGCCGGGGTCGGCCAGCGCATCTACGACGCGGGGATCGGGCCGGACGGCACGCCCATCGCGCGGAGCGGTGGCCTGGGGATGATGACCGGAGCGGGCTGTGCCTCGTGCCACGGCAGGAACGGGCACGGAGGCGCGACGATGATGTTCAACGCGCCGAACATCACGTACGCCAACCTCACCAACCCTGCCGGCATGGTGGAGGTCGACGGCACCCACGGCATGGTCTACACCGACGCGCTGATCCGTCGGGCGGTCGTCGACGGAATCGGCGCCGATGGCGACACGCTCGACAGCACCATGCCGCGATGGCAGCTGAGCGACGCGGAGTGGCAGGACCTCCTCGCCTACCTCAAGACGCTTCCCTAGTCCTGGGCTTCGCATC
>CAYVLM010000348.1:0-305 GCA_964452225.1 uncultured Steroidobacteraceae bacterium
GATCGCCACGCGGCTCGGCCTGACGGCGGTGGTCGAGAACACCGTCTTCGACACCATCATCCCGGCGCTCCTTGGCGGCAAGTGCGACATCATCATCAGCGCCCAGACGATCACCGCCGACCGCGTCAAGCAGGTCGACATGATCCCCTTCTTCCAGGCCGGTGAGTCGTTCGTGGTCGCCAAGGGCAACCCAGCCGGCATCACGAGCAAGAACGACATCTGTGGAAAGACCATCGCCGCCGAGACCGGCACGGTCGAGGCCGACTACATCAACGGCACGGGTGACTACAAGGGCCAGGGCCTCA
>CAYVLM010000348.1:315-2533 GCA_964452225.1 uncultured Steroidobacteraceae bacterium
GGGTGACATCACCCTCAAGACCTTCTCGAAGGACTCCGACGCGCTTCTCGCTCTCCAGAGCGGCCAGGTCGACGCCTACTTCGCCGACTCGCCCGTCGCCGGCTACTACGTGGAGCAGAAGCCCGACCTCTTCGAGCTCTCGGGCGTGACCCTCGACGTGGCGGTGGAGGGCATCAGCGTCCTCCCCGATGACGCGCACAAGCCGCTCGAGCAGGCGGTGCAGCAGGCGCTGATCTCGATGATCAACGACGGCACCTACCTGCAGATCCTCACCAAGTACGGCGACCAGGACGGGGCCATCAGCGCGGACGTCGCGCAGCAGATCAACAAGACCTCGTAGCGAGGACCTCGTGCGCGGCCAACCCGCGATCAGGACCACGTTGCCCCGGCGAGCCGGCTGGCTCGCCGGGGCGCTCCTGCTCCTCGCCCTCCTGGACGGGTGTGCGGCTCAAAAGGGTGCCACCCACTTCCAGTTCGACTGGGGCGCGTTCTCGGAGCAGATCTTCCAGCCGGACAACCAGATCATCAACGGGCTGTGGCTGACGATCATCATCTCCGTCCTCAGCCAGACTGTGGGCGTCATCCTGGGCCTCTTCGGCGCCCTTGGCCGGTTGTCGAAGATCTGGCCTCTGCGCCTCATCGCCGGCTTCTACGTGTGGGTCTTCCGCGGTACGCCGCTGCTGGTCCAGCTCGTCTTCTTCTACTTCGGCCTCGGCGCCGCCCACATCTACGGCTGGCCCACCATCCACCTGTTCGGCATCACCATCGACGGGGCCATCCAGGCCGGCGTCTTTGCCCTGTCTCTCAACGAGGGGGCCTACATGTCGGAGATCGTGCGGGCGGGCATCATCTCCATCGATCCCGGGCAGATGGAGGCGGCGAAGTCGCTGGGGATGACCTACGGCCTGTCAATGCGCCGCATCGTGCTCCCGCAGGCCGCGCGGGTCATCGTTCCGCCGCTCGGCAACGAGTTCAACAACATGCTCAAGACGACCTCGCTCCTCTTCGTCATCGGCGTCATCGAGCTGTACAACACCTTCGTCATCAAGCAGGGCCTCAACTACGAGCCGTTCGAGATGTACCTCGCCTGCGCACTGTGGTTCCTGCTGCTGACGACCATCTGGAGCTTCGTTCAGGCCTGGATCGAGAGCCGGCTGGGACGCAGCACGGCGGGCGCCGGGACGGAGCCCGGGTTCTTCCGGCGGCTCTTCGGCAGGGGCCTGAAGCCGGTGGAGGAGCCCGGCCAGGTGTCGGGCGGACGATGACCGGGTCGCCGGGCACCGCGCACGACATCCTGCAGATCATCGGCGGGCCGAGCGCCGCCACCGATGTCGTCGTGGAGGCAACCGACGTCCACAAGTACTTCGGGCGGCTCCACGTCCTGAAGGGCGTGAGCCTGACCGTGAAGCGGCGGGAGACGGTGGTCATCATCGGCGCCTCCGGCTCCGGCAAGACCACGTTCCTCCGCTGCATCAACCACCTCGAAAAGATCCAGTCCGGGCAGATCCGGGTGAACGGCCACCTGATCGGCTACCGGGAGCAGGACGGCAAGCTCGTCGAGGATCGCGAGCGGAACATCGCCCGCCAGCGCCAGGAGATCGGCATGGTCTTCCAGCGCTTCAACCTCTTCCCGCACATGACCGCGCTGCAGAACGTCATGGAGGCCCCCGTTCACGTGCGTGGCGTCGCCGAGGCAGAGGCACGCACCACCGCGGAGGCGCTGCTCGAGCGGGTTGGCCTGAGCGCGAAGACGGACGCCTATCCGTCGCAGCTGTCGGGCGGCCAGCAGCAGCGCATCGCCATCGCCCGCGCGCTGGCCATGAAGCCCGCGCTGATGCTCTTCGACGAGCCGACGTCGGCCCTGGACCCCGAGATGATCGGCGAGGTGCTCGACGTGATGGCCGAGCTCGCCCATGAAGGGATGACCATGGTCGTGGTGAGCCACGAGATGGGCTTCTCCCGCGAGGCCGCGGACCGGGTGATCTTCGTGGACGACGGGCAGATCGTGGAGGAAGGCGAGCCGGAGCAGGTGTTCTCCTCCCCGCGCGAGGAGCGCACGAAGGCGTTCCTCTCCAAGATCCTCTAGGGGACCGGCTCAGCCTCGCTTCACGCCGTAGACCTGCGCCCGGGGCAGGCGCGCCGCCTCGGCCTCGGCCCGGACCCGCTTCGTTGCCGGCTGGAGGGCAGCCGGAACGTCGAGCGGCTTGCCCCCCTCTCG
>CAYVLM010000349.1:0-2527 GCA_964452225.1 uncultured Steroidobacteraceae bacterium
GCTCGCGGGGCTCGCGCTGGTCCTGATGCTGGTGGCCTGCGCCGCCGGTCCCAACCCGGAGGTCGGCAGCGCCGCGGCCGGAGGGTCGTCAGCCGGGTTCTGGCTGGGGCTCTGGCACGGGATCATCTCGCCCATCACATTCATCGTCTCGCTGTTCACGAGCGACGTCCGCCTGTACGAGGTCCACAACAGCGGAGCCTGGTATGACTTTGGCTTCGTGCTTGGCGCGGGGATCCTCTTCAGCGGCGGGTTCCTTGGAGCACGCCGCCGCAGCACGTCCTAGGCCGCGGCCTCGGGTTCCGGGCGGCCTTCCGCGGCAGTCGTCCCATGCCGCATCCACCGAGCCGGTCACGGTCGCCGCGGCCGCGTCGGGGGCGCCTGGCACAACATGATCCCGCCCGCTGCGGGCAGGTTCGCCAGCCCGTCGATGACCAGCGCCAGTGCCGACCCGGCAGGAGGCAGTGCCACCAGCCAGCGCCATGGTGACCGTTTCATGACCTCATCCTGGACCGAGGGGTCTGCGGTCAGACAACGGGTTCCGGATGGCAGGGCCGACGCCGGCCACGACATCGGTGTCATCGGCCCTTCGTTCGACGGATATTCCATCCCGCGCAAGAGCGCGCGGCGCGCGCATGGCTGGGTACGATTGCGCGCCGATGGTGACCCCGAGTCCGTCCCTCTGGCGGCACGGCGACTTCATGAAGCTCTGGACCGGCCAGACCGTGTCCGAGCTCGGCTCGGTGGTGACGCGGACGGCCGTCCCCCTGGTCGCACTGCTCGTCCTGGGGGCTGGCCCGCTCGAGATGGCGCTGCTCGTGGTGGCCGGAGGGCTCGCCGTGCTCCTCGTGGGGCTGGTAGCCGGGGCGTGGGTCGACCGGCTCCGCCGCCGGCCGCTGATGATCGGCGCCGACACCCTCCGCGCCATCCTGCTCTTCTCTATCCCCGCCGCCTACCTCGCCGGCGTGCTGCGGATGGAGCAGCTGTACACGATCGTGTTCCTGGAGGGCTGCCTTGGCGCGCTGTTCGACGCCGCCTACCCAGCCTACGTGCCAACGCTCATTGGCGTGGACCGGGTGGTCGAGGGCAACTCCAGGCTGGCGACGAGCTCGTCCCTGGCCGAGATCGGCGGGCCGGGGCTCGCCGGCGGGCTGGTCCAGGCCATTGGTGCGCCGCTGGCCATGCTGGTCGACGCCATCTCCTTCGTTATCTCGGCGGTCAGCCTGGGCCTGATCCGCAGTCCGGAGCCGGCGCGGCCGCCGCGGACCGAGCGCGGGCCTATCCGGCGCGAGATCCTCGAGGGCCTGGTGCTCGTGCGCCGCCACCCGATCGTGCTGCCGCTGATGCTCCGCTCGGTGATCGCCCACGTCGCCGGCTCGTTCTACGGCGTGCTCTACACCCTCTTCCTGATCAACGACCTGCACCTCAGCCCGCTGCTGCTGGGCATCGTGGTCTCGGCCGGCGGGGTCGGGTCGCTTGGCGGGTCGTTCCTCGCCTCGCCAGTGATCGGCCGGCTGGGGTATGGGCCGGCGCTGATCTGGATGGCCACGGGCGCGTCCGCGATCGGGGTGCTGACGCCTCTCGCCGGCGGGCCGGTGGCCCTCGCCACGGTGATGGTGTTCCTCCCGCAGCTGCTGGGCGACGGACTGCAGACCGTTGAGGGGGTGGCCGAGCTGTCACTGATCCAGGGCGTCATCCCGGACCGGATCCTCGGCCGGGTCAACGCCACGCTGGAGGTCTTCTCCCACGGAATCGCCTACCCGCTTGGCGCGCTGGTGGCCGCCGCGCTGGCGAGCTGGCTCAGCGTGCGGGCCGGGATCGCCATCGGCTGGGCAGGCATGGCCCTCTCCATCCTGCTGCTCGTGCTCTCGCCCCTGCCCCGCGTCCGGCAGCCATCGGACGTCACTGCCGTGGATGGCGAACCCACCGTCCCCTAGGCCAATCTCTGCTCTGTGCAGCACTTTCATGGGGGATAACTAACGGACAGGGAGCGGGCGTCATCGGCCCCGTCCTGGTCGGAATGTGTCCCTGGGGGCACACGGCGGCCAGGCGGGGCAGGCGGACGGGCGCCATCGGGCCCAAATCGGACGCTGGTTGTCCGTTAGTTATCCGAGGTGCAAACGCCGGCGGGGTGCTCGCGGGCGGGGCCTCGCGGGCGGGGCCTATAGTTGACCGGTCACCCGCCCCGAGCACGCATGGCCTCCACCACCGACCCGGTCTGCCTCCTGATCGCGGACATCTCCGGGTACACCGGCTACCTGGCCGATGTCGAGCTGGACCACGCCCAGGACATCATGGCGGACCTCATCGGCACCGTCGTCACCGCGCTCCGTCCCGGCTTCCGGCTGGCGAAGCTGGAGGGAGATGCCGCCTTCATGTCCATGCCGGGCCAGGCCGTTGACGGGTCGGCGCTGCTCGACACCATCGAGCGCTGCTATTGCGGCTTCCGGCGGCGACGCCGCGACGTGCGCCAGGCGACCTCCTGCGAGTGCAACGCGTGCGTGCACATCCCCGACCTCAACCTGAAGTT
>CAYVLM010000350.1:0-1405 GCA_964452225.1 uncultured Steroidobacteraceae bacterium
GAGCCCGGGCACCAGTTCGACCTGTCGGCCCTGCGCAGCATCGGCTCCACCGGCGCGCCGCTGCCGGCGGAGGGATTTCGCTGGGTGTACGACGCCATCGGCGCCGACCTGGTCCTGGCCAGCGTGAGCGGCGGCACCGACGTGTGCACCGCCTTCGTGGGAGCCAGCCCGCTGGTGCCCGTCTGGGAGGGGGAGATCAGCTGCCGCCACCTCGGCTGCCGCGTCGAGGCGTTCGACCCCGACGGCCGCCCGGTGGTCGGCGAGCAGGGTGAGCTCGTGATCAGCGCCCCCATGCCGTCCATGCCGGTCGGGTTCTGGAACGACCCTGACGGCGAGCGCTATCGCAGCGCCTACTTCTCCGTGTATCCGGGCGTCTGGCGGCACGGCGACTGGATCACCGTCACCGAGCGCGGCAGCTGCGTGATCACCGGCCGCTCGGACGCCACGCTGAACCGCGGCGGGGTGCGGATCGGGACCTCGGAGTTCTACGCGGTGGTCGAGGCCCTGCCCGAGGTCGCCGACGCGCTCGTCGTCCATCTCGAGGAGGGCGACGAGCTGATCCTGTTCGTGGCCCTGCGACCGGGAGCCACGCTCGACGACGCGCTGCGCGAGCGGATCGCGCGCGAGCTGCGGGCCGCGCTCTCGCCGCGCCACGTGCCGGACCGGATCGAGGCGGTGCCGGCCGTGCCACGGACTCTCTCGGGCAAGAAGCTGGAGGTTCCCGTCAAGCGGATCCTGGGCGGCGTGCCGGCCGAGGTCGCCGCCAGCCGCGGGTCGCTGGCCGACCCGCAGAGCCTGGAGCCGTTCGTTGCCTTCCGCACCCGCCAGCGCTGAGCGGGTTGCCGCGCCACCACCGCGCCACTCGCAGCTCCGCCACTGGTCGCTCCGCCATTCGCAGCTCCGCCATTCGCAGCGGCCCGACTTGTCAGGTGCCGTCCTGGTGCGCGCTGGACAGGTCCACGCCGGCCAGCGTGGGCGCGGTGAGCGTGGAATGGGCCGCCATCGGGCCATCAGACCTTCCCGACTCGCCTAACGCGAACCACCGCAGCAGGTGACGAGTCAGGGCGTTGCGGCCGGCGCTGAGCGCGCCGCCGCGCCGGGTCGCTACATGGGGCGGATGCCCAGCAGGTTCCTCGCAATCACCATCCGCTGGATCTGGCTGGTGCCCTCCCCGATCTCGGTCAGCTTCGCGTCGCGCAGGTAGCGCTCCACCTTGTACTCGGCCACGTAGCCGTAGCCGCCGTGGACCTGCACGGCGGCGTTCGTCGCGCGCTGCGCGACCTCCGAGGCAAAGAGCTTGGCCATGGCCGCCTCGGTCGAGTACGGCCGGCCCTGGTCCTTGAGCCACGCCGCCCGGTAAACCATCAGGCGCGCGGCATCGATCTCGGTGGCCATGTCCGCGATC
>CAYVLM010000350.1:1415-2526 GCA_964452225.1 uncultured Steroidobacteraceae bacterium
GGCCACCCCCTGGAAGGCTGCGATGGGCCGCCCGAACTGCTCGCGCTGCTGCGCGTAGGCCGATGCCGCCTCGAGCGCCGCCTGCGCCAGCCCGAGGGCCATGGCCCCGATGCCGATGCGGCCGCCGTCGAGCGTGCGCAGGAAGAGCTTGTCCCCCTCTCCCTCGACGCCGAGCAGGTTCTCGGCGGGAATGCGGCAGTCCTCGAAGAGCAGCTCCCCGGTGTTGCTCGCGTGGAGCCCCATCTTCTCCTCCATGCGGCCAACGCTGAAGCCGGGGGCATCGTCGGGGACGATGAAGGCGCTGATTCTGCCGGTGCCCGCCTCGCGCTCCGTGACCGCGGTGACGATGTAGGTCGCGGCCACGCCGGCGTTGGTGATGAAGCGCTTGCTGCCGTCGAGCACCCAGCTGTCGCCGTCGCGGCGCGCCCGGGTGCGCGTGCCCCGGGAGTCGCTCCCCGCGCCTGGCTCGGTCAGGCCGTAGGCGCCGAGCTTCGAGCCCGATGCCAGCGGGCGCAGGTAGCGCTCCTTCTGCGCATCGGTCCCGGCCATGTAGAGCGGGTTGCAGCCGAGGCTGGTATGCGCGGAGACGATGATCGCCACGCTCCCCGACACCCTGGCCAGCTCCTCGATGGTGATCGCGTAGGCAAGGCTGTCGAGCCCGGTGCCGCCGACCTCCTCCGGGTAGGGAACCCCAAGGAGGCCCAGGCGGCCGGCCTCCGCGATGATCTCGTGCGGGAACTCGCCGCGGCGTTCGAGCTCGTCGGCGACGGGCGCGATCCGACCCTCGGCGAACTCGCGGACGGTGCGGCGGATCTCGGTGTGCTGCGCTGAGAGCGCGAACTCCATGCCAACCCTCGACGGCTGCGTCAAACGGCAGCCGGAGTCTATCAGCGGGCTACGGGGCTCGCCGCCAGTGCTCGATCTCGCGCGTGGCGCGGCGTTGCGCGGCGAGGATGCGGGTCATGCGGCGTCGCTTCACCGGCGCCGGTCGTGGCCTGCTGCGCTTGGCGTGGCTCGGCTTTCCCATGGTCCCCTATAGACGTCGTGGAGAGCGGAAGCGTTGCATCCATGGCCAATCAAGCACCGCACCTGCCACGGACCCAGGAATTGC
>CAYVLM010000351.1:0-2519 GCA_964452225.1 uncultured Steroidobacteraceae bacterium
GGTTGCCGCTGCGCGCCGGCGCGAACGCGTTCCCGGGGCGACCGGCGGTGATGGCGTCGGGGCTCCCGCGGCCAGGTACCAGTGCCGCGAGCAGGTTCTCGGCGAGCTTCCGTTCGTCGGCGACCTGCGCGTGCCGGGGATGCTGCACGGGGCGGTGCGTCTCGCCGACCACCCGCGGGCCAGGATCGTGCGGATCGACACGGCAGCGGCGGAGCACGCGCCGGGCGTGGTGCAGGTCGTGACCTGGCGCGACGTGCCCGGCGATCGGCTGCAGGGCCTGCTGACCCGTGACTGGCCGGTGCTGGTGGCCGAGGGTGAGGAGACCCGCTGCGTGGGCGATCTCGTGGCGGCAGTCGCGGCGGAGACCCGGGAGCAGGCGCGGGCCGCCGCTGCCCTGGTGGTCGTCGACTACGAGGTGCTGGAGCCGGTGACGGACCCGGCTGCGGCGCTCGCCGCCGATGCCCCGGCGCTGCACCCGGGCGGCAACCTGCTCGACGAGACGGTCGTCCGACGGGGCGATGTCGATGCGGCGCTGGCCGCGTCGGCCCACGTGGTGAGCGACACGTTCCGCACGCAGCGGATCGAGCACGCGTTCCTTGAGCCGGAGGCGGCGCTCGCGGTCCCGGAGCTCGACGGCGGGAGCGTGGTCCGGATGCGCATCTTCTCGCCGGGGCAGGGCGCCTGGGAGGATCGGCGGCAGCTGGCCTCCATGCTTGCGATGCCCGAGCGGGCCGTCCGGGTCACCCAGGTGGCGACGGGCGGGGCGTTCGGCGGGAAGGAGGACCTTGGCGTGCAGGGACCCGCGGCGCTCCTCGCCCTGCGGGCCGCCCGTCCGGTGAGCGTGACCCTGCCGCGATCGGAGAGCCTGCGCTTCCATCCCAAGCGCCACCCGATGGTGCTGAGCTACACCGTTGGCTGCGACGCCGGGGGTCGGCTGACCGCGGTGCGTGCGCGGATCGTGGGCGACACCGGCGCCTACGCCAGCGTCGGTGCCAAGGTGCTCGAGCGTGCCGCGGGCCACGCCTGCGGTGCCTACCGGGTCCCGAACGTGGATGTCGAGGCCCGCACGGTCTACACCAACAACGCTCCTGCCGGTGCCATGCGCGGCTTCGGGGTGCCGCAGGTCACCTTCGCCCTGGAGGGCCTGCTCGACCGGCTCGCGGAGCGGGTGGGAATCGACGGCTGGGAGATCCGCTGGCGGAATGCGCTGGAGAGCGGGGACCGGTTCGGCACCGGCCAGCTCCTGGGGCCCGGGGTCGGGATCAGGCGGACCCTCCTTGCCGTGCGCGACGCATACCGATCCGCCCGCTTCGCGGGCATCGCCTGCGGGGCGAAGAACACCGGGGTCGGCAACGGCGTCGTGGAGCACGGGCGGGCCATCCTGCGGCCCGAGGTCGATGGCACCGTGACGCTGATGCACTCGTGGACCGAGATGGGTCAGGGCGTGCACACCGTGCTGCGCCAGATTGCAGCCGAGGCGCTCGAGATGCCGAGCGCCCGGATCCGGGTGACGGTTGATACCGAGCGCGAGCTCGACACCGGGCAGACCACGGCGTCGCGAGCCACGGTCCTGGGCGGCCAGGCCGTCCTCGCGGCCGCCGCGCAGCTGCGCACCGCGCTGGCGGGAACAACCCTGGAGGCGCTCGCGGGGTGCGAGTACCTCGGCGAGCACACCGTGGACTGGACCACCGCGCCGGGCGGGACGGCGGATCGGCCGGTGACGCACTTCGCCTACGGGTGGGCGACCCAGGTCGTGATCCTCGACGAGGCGCGACGCCTGCAGCGCGTCGTCGCCGCGCAGGACGTGGGTCGGGCCATCAACCCGCTGGCGCTCCGCGGCCAGGTCGAGGGCGGCGTGCACATGGGCCTCGGCTACGCGCTCAGCGAGGCGTATCCGATGGTGGACGGCAGGCCCACCGTCGGCTCGCTCAAGGATCTCGGAATCATCCCGCCGGAAGCGATGCCGCCGGTCGAGGTCATCCTGGTGGAGGAGCCGCAGCCGGAGGGCCCCCACGGCGCCAAGGGCGCCGGCGAGGCGGTGCTGGTCCCGACCGCGGCGGCGGTGGCCGGGGCGCTGCATGCATTCGATGGCAGATGGCGCTGCGAGCTGCCCATGCGCGACAGCCCGGCCGCGCTGGCCGCCATCCCGCGCCTGGCGCGCCGCGCCGGCGCGCGGCGCGCGGTCGATGAGCCATCCCCGGAGGCGGTCAAGTGACCCTCGTGCTGGCCGGTGCCACCTGCGTCACCCGGCTGGACCCGCCGGCGGTCGCCCGCGCCGACATCGTGGTGGCGGACCGGCGGATTGCCGCCATCGGCCCGGACGCGGGAGCGGAGTCCGGGGCTCCCTCCAGCGCTGGGACACGGATCGACTGCTCCGGGTGCCTGGTCATCCCCGGCAACGTCTGCGCGCACACGCACGTGTACTCTGCGCTGGCCCGCGGGATGCCATCCACGCTCGAGCCGCCGGGCAGCTTCCTCGAGATTCTCCAGCGCATCTGGTGGCGTCTCGATCGCGCACT
>CAYVLM010000352.1:0-2517 GCA_964452225.1 uncultured Steroidobacteraceae bacterium
CGCTGCTGATTGCGGCGGCTCTCACCGTGGCCTGGGCCGCTGCCCGCGAGCTGGTCGTTGGCGCCTTCGACGTAACCGACACGCTGAGTCTCGCGCTGGCGAGCGCCCTGGTCGGTGTGGCACTCATCACCGCGGTGCCATGGCGCCGCTGGGCAGGCGCTGCCGCGTATGTTGAGCCGTCGGTGGCGGCAGACCTCGGTGTCGTGGGCCTGGTGCTCGGCCTGGCGGTGGTGGCTGTGACCACGCTCTCGGCGCCGCCCTGGGCGGTCCTTGGCGGAGCCGTCGTCCTGTTCGCTCTCTATCCGCGCGTCCGACGCCGACTCAGCCGGTTGCTTGAGGAGCTGGTGCTCGGAAGCGCCCGCCAGCATGCCAGCATTGCCGCCACGGAGGAGGAGCGCGCCCGCCTCGCGCACGAAATCCATGACGGCCCGCTCCAGGAATTGGCCGCCGTCATCGGTCGCCTTGACGACGAACCCCAACTGATCAGCGAGGCGGGGTTGTTGCGCGACGTGGCCGCCGAGCTGCGGGCCGTGACCACCGCGCTGCGGCCTCCAGTGCTCGACGATCTGGGATTGGGCGCCGCTGTCGCCTTCGTCGTCGACCAGGCACGGGCGCAGTCCGCGGCCTCGACCACCATCGCCTGTGAGGTCGAGGATCGGGCCGGGCCCGGGCGGACCGGACGGGCTCCGGGTGACGTCGAGCTGGCCGGCTTCCGCGTTGCGCAGGAGGCGCTCGCCAATGCCGTCCGCCATGCGCATGCTCGGCACATCATCGTCGCCGGCCTGGTGAGTGCGGCCGAGGTCCGTCTGAGGATCTCGGACGACGGCACGGGGATCGACCCCGCGGCGGTCCGTGACGCACGCCGGGGCGGGCACCTCGGATTGATGTCCATGCGCCAGCGTGCGGCCGCGGTGGGCGCCGAATTGGCTGTGGACTCGCGTCCCGGCGATGGCACCGAAGTATTGTTCGAGTGGGGCGCGGACCGATGATCCAGGTGTTGTTGGTCGACGATCACCCGCTCATCACGGAGCGCCTGGAGTCGCGGCTGCGGGCCGAGACGGACATGCAGATCGTGTCCGCCGCCGTGTCGAAGGGCGACGCCGAGCAGGCACTCGCCAACAACCGAGTGGACGTGGTGATCTGCGACATCCGCCTGCCGGACGGGTCGGGCCTCGAGCTGCTGGACGAGGCGCGGGCCAACCACCCAGCGGCGCGCTTCCTGATGCTCTCGTCGTTCGACACACCGCAGTACGTCGATGCCGCCCAGCGCCTCGGCGCCGCGGGGTTCCTGCTGAAGACGACCCCCACCGAGGAGATCCTGGCTTCCGTGCGTCGCATTGCCGCCGGCGGCACGGCGTTCGACCTAAATCTCGTGCGGGCCGGCGCGCAAGCCCCCTGGCGGCAGCTGACGCCGCGCGATCGGGACGTGCTCGCGGCCCTCTTGCAGGGTCGCTCGAACGACGAGATCGCCTCCGACCTGCACATCTCGCGCAAGACGGTCGAGGCTCATCTCTCCCGTCTCTTCGCTCGGAGCGGCGTCCTGAGCCGGACCGAGCTGGCCGTCCGTGCCGAGCGGGAGCGCTGGCTGGACATGCCGCCATCCCGTCACCGCTAGCCCGGGCTATGGGCTCTTCGACTGATTTGGACCAGGTGCTTCACGCACCCAGCACAAGCCAGCCCTGACCGAGGTTCCGAGGTGTCGGGCAATCGTGCGCGGAAGCGAAGAAGGGTCGGCTGCTCATAGTCGAACCTCGAGTGCGGCTGATCGGGAGAGCGTCGTTCAGCCCAGTCCACCGAGACTACCGTCAGAGCCGACCTTGCCCGTGTCTGTGACTCGGCGCGAGCAGTGCCGAGGTGCCATAGTGGCAGGGCGACGTTCTTATGGACCCTCATGGTGTCCGATAGCCGCAACACCTGCGGTAGTTCGGCTACAGCAGCACAGCCGCGTCGAGCGCTGACTGCTTCGACAAGTAAAGGATGAGCGGCGTAGCCGACGGCCTTAAGAGCAGCGGCGTCTGTAGGTGTTGTGGCTATGAGCGCCACGCAATCCACAGACCGGGGTCCTCCGTGGGAGCCGCCGCGGAGATTCGGTGGCCGTCGAGATGCCGACGTACCAGGGCCGTGCCCGCGGGACGGCCGGCCGTCAGGAAATCGGCAACTGCCACGACAACCAAGAAACACGACGCGGGTCCTAGATGACGCTCGATGGCTGCTCGTGCTCCCCCCTGCGGACGTCTCCCGCTTCAATGCTTCCACACTCAACATGAATCGTGGGTCAGGGAGGCGATGGAACTCAGCGGCCGCGGTCTACTGTCGCAATTCGGAGCCTCTTGACCGCTCAGAATCCTGCCGGGAACACGTGACGAACGCCGATCCGTTCGACCCGGACGTGCCGAGGGGTGAGCCGATTGCCTCTGACCGATCAGAACACGGGTCACGACCGAACGATGGCCAAACGCGATCGATGGAATGAACCGTACTGACTTTGGTGGAGACTCCATCGTGTTGCAGGAAGAT
>CAYVLM010000353.1:0-2516 GCA_964452225.1 uncultured Steroidobacteraceae bacterium
CGCTCGGACAAGGCGTCCGCCTCGCTGCTGCAGCGGCGCCTCCGCATCGGGTATGCACGAGCGGCCCGCATTCTCGACCAGATGGAGGACCGCGGGATCGTCGGTCCGGCGGACGGCAGCCGGTTCCGCGAGGTGCTCGTCACCAGCGACGGGTGGGGCAGCGAGGTGGAGCCTGACGAGGAGGAGCGGTGACGGAGTCGCTCCACAAGCTCGGCGACGTCCTGCGCGCCGCCCGTGAGGCAAAAGGGATCGACCTTGCCCGGGTCGAGCGCGACACGAAGATTCGGACGCGCTACCTGTCGGCGCTGGAGACCGGCGACTATCGCGAGCTGCCGGGCGCGGTGTACACGAAGGGCTTCCTGCGCAACTACGGCGTGTACCTCGGGCTCGACCCGGAGTACCTGATCGACCTCTATCGGCTGGAGAGGGATGGGGCGGCCACGGAGCCGCCCAGCCCGGCTCCACCGCGTCCGCTCAAGGTCCGGCGCGCGCGCGCCCTGGTGCTGACGCCCGGTGTGCTGGCGGCCGCGATCCTGACCGTTGCGGTCGTGGCCTTCGTGGGATACCTCGTCTTCGAGTTCGTCACCTTCGCCCGCACGCCGAGCCTGCAGATCACCTCGCCGCCGGGCGACGTCGCCGGCTGGCGGGGGAGCACCTACACGATCGCTGGCAAGACCGAACCGAACGCCGAGATCACCGTCGACGTCGGCGGAACCCGGACCCTGAACGCCACGGCCGATGCCGAGGGTGCCTTCTCGATCACGGTGAGCCTGGTGCCGGGCTCGAACGTCATCAGTCTGCTCGCGAACGATCCGGTGACGCATCGGGACTCGCCGCAGGTTTCGCGGACCATCGTGGTGGACCTCTCCACGCCGTCGCCGACGCCGGGTCCGACGGTGGCCCTCACCGCACCCGCGGATGGTGCCTCCGTCTCCGGTCCGGTGACGGTCACGGGGACGGCGGTGGCCGGAGCCGCGATCCATGTGACGGCCAGCCTCACCAAGGCTTCCGCACCCGGGTTCTCGATCGTCACGCCGTACGGCCAGGCAGTCAGCGTCCCGAAGCTCAAGGCTGGAGCCACGGTCGAGGCCGACGCGACAGCGGACGCGGACGGAACCTTTACTGCCACCCTGGAGCTGGCACCCGGAAGCTGGCAGATCGGCGTGATCCCGGGCGGTCCGGGCGCCTCGCCGTCGGCGGCTCCGTCCGGTGCCGCCTCAGCCGCGCCCTCGCCGGCCGTGACCCGCGCGGTGACCGTCACCCCCGGCAGCGGGCTGAAGGCCACCCTGGCGATCGCCGGCGGTCCATCCTACCTGCTCGTGCTCGAGGACAACGTGCCGCGGTCGGGCGTCTCGGGGCGTACCCTTCCGGCCGGCCGAACCATCACCCTGAGCGCGAAGCGAACGCTCCTCGTGAGGGCCGGGAATGCGGGGGCCGTGACCTTGACCGTCAACGGCGTGCGAATCGGGAAGATGGGCACATCTGGCCAGGTGGTCGAATGGCACATCACGGCCGGCAGCTGACGCCGGTGGTGTCCTTTGGCACGCGACAGGCGGCGCGGGCACCATGAAGATCGGAACGCAGCAGCGAGGAGCAGATGGCAGGCGAATCCAGCTTCGACGTCGTCAGCGAGTTCGACCAGCAGGAGCTGGTGAACGCGCTCGACCAGGTACGGCGAGAGATCGCGACGCGCTTTGACTTCAAGGGCAGCCGCTGCAGTCTTGAGCTGGGCAAGGATGCGATCACCCTGCTCGCCGACGACGAGTTTCGGGCCAAGGCGGTACGCGACCTCGTCGAGTCCAAGGCGCTCCGCCGCCGCCTCTCGTTGAAGATCTTCGAGTGGGGTCGCCTCGAGCCGGCCTCGGGCGGAACGGTTCGCCAGCACATCGGTCTCAAGCGCGGCCTGACCTCCGACCAGGCGAAGGAGATCGCCAAGCTCATCCGGGAACAGTTCGGCAAGGTCAAGCCCGTGATCCAGGGGGACGCGGTTCGGGTATCGGCCAAGAGCAAGGACGATCTCCAGGCAGTGATCGCCCATCTGCGCGGGCTCGACTACCCCGCGGCGCTGCAGTTCACGAACTACCGTTGAGGGAGGGTGCACCGATGTCGTTGAGGACTGCTCCCAACGATGCCGTCCTGGAGGGACTCGCGGCCAGGCTCGGGGAGGAGCTCCGACCTCGCGGCTGGCGAGTCGCGACGGCGGAGTCGTCCACCGGCGGGCTCATCGGCCACGCCATCACCAGGATCCCCGGCGCCAGCGACTACTACGTCGGGGGCGTGATCTGCTATTCGAACCTGGCCAAGGAGCGGGAGCTCCACGTCGAGCCGGACCTGCTCAAGGATTGCGGCGCGGTGAGCGAAGAGGTGGCCGCGGCGATGGCGGAGGGTGTCTGGCATCGCTTCGGCGTGGAGATGGGAATCGCCGTGACCGGGATCGCCGGACCCGAGGGCGCCACCAAGGACAAGCCGATCGGTCTCCATTTCGTCGCGGTGGCCCGGGTTGGGCATCCGCCGGT
>CAYVLM010000354.1:0-2507 GCA_964452225.1 uncultured Steroidobacteraceae bacterium
AACCCGATGCCCGCCCAGGGGAGCATGGGATGGATCGCCCGCTCGGTGGCGCCATAGTCGCCGTGGCCGGTGAAGGCGAGCGTGAATCCGGTGATCAGCCCCCGGAAGACGATCGCCCCGAGGCCGGCGCCCAGCCCGGTGGCGAGCGCCAGACCGACGAGGCCGGTGGGACTGCCGCGCAGCCAGTCATAGAGCCTCTGCAGCGCTCGGCGGGGCAGGGCCAGGCTCCGTCCATCACCGTCAGGCGGGTCCCTGCGGGTCTTCATGGGCGAGTGGCAGCGCTGACGTGAACCGTAGCAGAAAGCCCAGAATGGAGGGACTGACGGGCAGACGGGGTGCGAGGCTGATGCGGATTGCGATTCTGGGATCCGGCAACGTGGGCGGCGCGCTGGGCGCCGCACTCGCCGGGGCGGGGCATCAGGTGGTCTTCGGCGTCCGCGATCCGGGCTCATCCAGGTGTCGCTCGGCGCTGGCGGCCGCTCCCGGCTCCACGGCCGCAACGCCGTCCGAAGCGGTGGCGGGCGCCGACCTCGTCGGCGTCGCGCTTCGCCCGGACGCCGTGCCGACGGTCGTGCCGACGCTGCCACCGCTGGGAGGCACGATCGTGGTCGACGCCATGAACCGGCTCGCCGGCCCTCGAGGCAGCAGCACGAGCGAAGACCTCGTCGCGCTCCTCCCGGATGCCAGGGTGGTCAAGGCCTTCAACACCATCGGCTTCGAGAACCTGGCCACCGCCCACGAACGCACGACGCCGGCGGCCATGTTCGTGGCGGGCGACGATCCCGATGCCAAGGCGGTGGTGCTCGGACTCGCCGCGGAGCTGGGCTTCGTGCCGGAGGATGCGGGACCGCTGGGCAACGCCGTGGCGCTCGAGGAGATGGTCCGCGTCTGGCTGGCGCTTGCCGCCACGCACGGGCGCGGTGTCGGCTTCGCGGTCTCCCGCGGCTGAACCGCATCCGGGGTACGATCGACGGACGGAGGTCTCCGAATTGGACGAGCAGGCTCTCAACCGGCGCGCGTCAACCCGGTCGTTGCCGGTTCGGGCGCGCCGTGCCGCGGGCTTCCTGTGGCGCTCCCTGGCAGAGCCGATCTACGTTCTGTACGAGCGGCGCCTCCTGGCGAGCGTGCGCCACGGCGACGTGCCGCGGCACCTGGGCATCATCCTGGACGGCAACCGCCGCTTTGCGCGGCTCGCGGGCCTCGAGGACATCCGTCTCGGCCACGATCGCGGCGTCGCAAAGGCCCGCGAGGTCCTGGACTGGTGCCTGGAGATGCGGATCCCCACCGTCACGCTGTGGGTCCTCAGCCCCGACAACTTCCGCAAGCGCGAACGGTCGGAGGTCGAGCACATCCTGGGCCTGCTGGAGCGGGAGGCGGAGGAGATGCTCGACGACCGCCGCATCCGCGAGAACCGCGTGCGGGTGCGCGCCATCGGCCGGCTCGACTCGTTCCCGCAGCCGGTCCTCGACTCGTTGCGCCGCCTGGAGGCGGCCACCGCCGAGCACGACGGCATGCGGCTCAACATCGCGGTCGGCTATGGCGGGCGCGAGGAGATCGTCGACGCCGTCCGGCACCTGCTGCGCACGGCTGCCGACGAGCACCGGAGCCTGGCCGACCTCGAGCGCGACCTGACCGCGGAGCAGATCAGCGCCGGGCTCTACACCGCCGACCAGCCGGACCCGGACTTCATCATCCGCACCAGCGGCGAGATCCGGCTCGGCGGGTTCCTGCTCTGGCAGTCGGCGTACAGCGAGTACTACTTCTGCGACGTCTTCTGGCCCGCGTTCCGCAAGATCGACTTCCTGCGGGCGCTGCGCAGCTACCAGGCTCGCGAGCGCCGATACGGCACCTGACCGATGGCGACGACGTCGCCGCACCTACGCGGCGACGTCCCTCCGGATCATGCCCCAGGCACCCAGCAGCACGCCGCCCACGGCCAGCACGGCGCTGGCGATCACTCCCGTCGTGTCCCAGGTGCCGATCATGGGATGGCCGTAGTGCGCGATCAGCGCGAGCTGGTGGACCCAGTCGGGCAGCTTGAGCGGCGGCGCGAGCAGATCGATGAGGTAGGTGGCGACCACCACCACCGCGGCGAGCTCCGCGGCAAGCGAGGTTCGCCACAGGCCCCCCACGGCGACCCCAACGCCAACCATGGCGGCGGCGAAGAGCCCGAGCGCAACCGAGCCGACGAGCGCGTCACCGATCGCCACGCCCCCGGCTGCGGCACCGATCACGATGCCCAGCCCCAGGAGCACGTTCAGCACCACCACCGCCAGCAGCGCGGCGATGCCGCCGGTGATCACCCAGCGTGCCCGCGTCATCGGCGTGGCGAGCAGCAGCTCGAGCCGGCCGGCGTTCTCGTCGCCTGCCCATTTCGACACGAAGGTGACGCCGGCGAACCCGGCACCGATGTACAGCAGCTGGGCGAAGACCTCGAGCCAGCCACCCGCCGTCGTCGTGTTGGATCCCGGGAAGACCATGCTGAACGTCTTCTGCAGGTTCGGATC
>CAYVLM010000355.1:0-2492 GCA_964452225.1 uncultured Steroidobacteraceae bacterium
GCCCGCGACCTCCTCGATACGGGGCTGCGGCCCGGGGACACCGTCGCCCTGGTCGCCCCGACGAGCACGGACTACCTCGTCACGTGGCTCGCCTGCGTTCTCGCCGCCCTGCCGGCAGCGCTGGTCAACCCCGCCTACCCCCCGGAGCTCGTGGAACGCATGCTCGCCCCGCTCGACCCGCGTCGCGTGCTGGACGGCACGCAGATCGGCCTCGCCCGGCGGTGCGGGCGAGGCGAGCCGGCCGCCCTTCCCGGTCTCGACGCGGACCGCATGGCCACGGTCGGCTACATGCACACCTCCGGCACCACGGGCGTGCCCAAGTTCTGCGGGCAGTCGCACGAGTACTTCCGTCGCCTGGCCGGCGCAATGGGCGGCGCGCTGGAGCTCGGCGCTTCCGACCGCGTGCTGGCGCCGCTGCCCCTCTTCCACATCAATCCCATGGGCTACGGGGTCATCACCTCCCTCCTGGCCGGCGCCGACGTCCTCACCGCGGGCCGCTTCTCGGCAAGCGGCTTCTGGCCCGCGGTCCGCGACGAGGGGGTCACCGTGCTGATCCTCCATGCCCCGCCGGTCGAGATCCTCAAGCGAGCGACCGACGCCGGCGACGCAGCCGGCCACCGGGTCCGGACGATGTTCTACGCCGATGCCGGTTTCATGCGGACCTTCGCGATTCCCCGCGCCGTCTCCGGATACGGCTCCACCGAGGCGGGCGGAGTCAGCCACCTCGCGCAGTGGTCCGCCGAGGACGCCATCCCGGCCGACGCCGGGCGACACGGCGGACGGGGGCGCCCGGACATCGAGTGGCGGCTGGGCCCCGACGACGGGATCCTGCTGCGCGAGCGCGAGCCCGGCGCGCTCTTCAGCGGCTACGCGACCGCGGACGGCCTGGATCGGGCGCTCGACGCAGACGGGTGGTTCGCGACCGGCGACCTCGGGCGCCTGGACGGCGACGGCGGCCTCGTCTTCCTGGAGCGCCGCGCCGAGTCGATCCGGGTGAAGGGCGAGTTCGTACCGATCCCGTTCGTCGAGGAACGGCTGGCCGCCCTCCCCGGCGTCACCGACCACGCGATCTGGAAGCGGTCGGGCAGCCTGGCCGACGACGCGGTGGTCCTGTTCGCCGTCGCCGAGGCGCTGCCGCTCGACGAGATCCGTTCACGCATCGCGGCGCTGCCGCGCTTCATGCGCCCGGTGGCGGTGGCCCGGGTCGCCGCCCTGCCGCGTGACGGGGCCGCCGGCAAGGTTCAGCGCCGCCTCCTCACGCCCGATCGGGTCCTGGAGTGGGTCGAGCTGTGACGCCTGCCGCTGCCCCCCGCCCCGACTGGGCCGCGGGCATGACCGATCTCCACGTCCACGCGGCGCCCAGCCTGCTGCCGCGCCACGGGAACGATGCCGAGATGGCCGCCGCGGCACGCGCCGCCGGGTTCGCGAACGTCGTCCTCAAGGCCCACGAGGGAAGCACCGTGGAACGTGCCGCCCTCGCCGGACCCGGTGTCCACGGCGGGGTGGTGCTGAACAGCACGCTCGGGGGCGCCAACCCCGACGCGGTCGAGGTGGCTGCGCGCCTGGGTGGACGCGTGGTATGGATGCCCACCCTCTCGGCGCGCACCCACAAGGCCGGCAGCGCGTCGGCGGAGCTCGCGGTCCACCGGGGCCTCGAGCTGGCGCCGGTCGACGTCCTCGGGGAGGACGGCCGGCTGCTCCCCGCATGGCTCGACGTTCTCGACGTCGTCGCCCGCCACGACCTGGTCCTCGCCAGCGGCCACCTCTCGGCCGATGAGACGGTGGCGCTCTTCACCCGGGCGCGCGAACGCGGCGTCCAGCGCCTCCTCGTCAATCACCCCCTCATGGCGTTCCTGGGCTGGAACCCCGAGGCGGCCTCGGCGCTGGAGAGACTGGGCGCGCACCTCGAGCTCGGGATTCTCCCGGACCTCCTGGGTGATGCCGCCCACGCCAGCCTCCGCCTGGCCGATGCCTATCCGCACGCGCTCCTCGTGTTCGGCAGCGACCTGGGCCACGCGGACTACCCGACGCCAGCCGAGGCGGTCGGCCCGTGGCTCGCCGATCTCGAGCGGCGGGTGGGCGCCTCCACGTCCCGGGCCATCGTCACCGAGCAGTCCCGGAGGCTCCTCCTGTGACCACCGTCGCGCTCCTGCCCGGCGACGGCATCGGCTCGGAGATCCTGGAGGGGCCGCTCGCCTGGCTGCGGGAGCTCGAGCGGCGCGGCCTCCCGGTCCACGTCACCGGCCCCTGGCCGTACGGCAGCACCGGCTGGCGGGAGACCGGGTCCACCCTGCCGGAGGAGACGGTCGACGCCTGCCGTGCTGCGGACGTCGTCCTCTCCGGCGCCATCGGCGCCCACCCGGGGATCAGCGCGGCCGACTGCCCCACGCCGGAGGCGGCCCTCATCCGCCTCCGGCACCTCTTCGACCTGCGCATCAGCGTTCGCACCGTCCTCGTCCCCGGCGCTGATGACGTGATCATCGTGCGGAACA
>CAYVLM010000356.1:0-1119 GCA_964452225.1 uncultured Steroidobacteraceae bacterium
CCCGACGGGCGGCGAGAACGTCGTGCAGTCGCTCAGCCCGATGTCCGCTCACGATGAAGGCCGTGGCGCAGCCCACGTCCTCCAGCGCGCGGAGTTGTCGCTCGAGCAACGTCGTCCCTCCGACCTCGATAAGCGCCTTCGGCCGATCGGCAGTCACCGAGCCAAGCCGCCTACCTACTCCAGCGGCAAGGATGACTGCCGGCACCGCCTCGCTGGGGCCACGTGTCATGGGGTCGCCCCGGCCGCCAGCGTCACGACGTAGGAAGCGCACGGCTCCCGCCAGTCGAGGTACCGCGCGTCCTCAGGGTCAACGTCGAGGACGGCGCGACGTGGCGGATTCGACGCGCGCGCGAATTCGGAGCTGTCGATAGGATCCACCCGAACCGCAACCCCCGCCGCCGCAAGGATCTCCGTCGCCCAGTCGAAACGCGTGGTCACCGGGACGCCTGCGAGGTGGGCGATGCCGCTTCGGTGAACCTCTATGGCGTCGGCGATGCGCCCCGCCAGTGCAGGAACCCAGGTCGGATTCCCCTCCTCGTCTGCGACCACGTGGAGGGAATCGCCGCGCTCCGATGCTGTTGCCGCTGCCGAGAGGATCTTCGTCACGAACGTTTCGCGACCCCACCCAAACAGCCAGGCGGTACGCACGATGAGCCACGCCGTGCCCGAGGCCTGGACCCGTAGCTCACCCTCCAGCTTCGACTGTCCGTACGGGTTGACCGGGTTCGGAACGTCGTCCGTCCGATATGCGCGTCCCAGTACACCGTCAAAGACCTCGTTCGTGCTGATGTGAACGAGGCGCGCACCGCATTGCGCAGCCGCCGCCGCGAGATCGCCCACCGCGGCACCGTTGATGGCCATCGCGCGCTGCGGGTCGCGCGCACACCCGTCTACGTCGGTCCAGGCAGCGCAGTTCAAGATCGTCGTCGGCGCCCAAGCACGGAGGTGCGCCAAATGGTCGTGGCGGGTGATGTCAAAGCTACCGTGCGTCAGCTGCCGGACCGTGTGACCGCGCCGCTCGAGCTCGGCAACGGAGGCCCGGCCGAGGAGCCCGCCAGCGCCCGTCACCGCCACGCGCTCCATGGCGCCCTCAGTCGAGGCTCGTGCTTTCGGCGAGAC
>CAYVLM010000356.1:1129-2468 GCA_964452225.1 uncultured Steroidobacteraceae bacterium
ATTGACGTCGGTAGTAGTCGAGGTACTCGCCGCTCTTCAAGGGCCGCCACCACTCCTCGTGTGAGCGGTACCAGGTGACAGATGCCGCCAATGCCCGATCGAATGACCATCGCGGATGCCACCCGATTTCGGCCAGCTTGGAGCCATCGACGGAGTAGCGACGGTCGTGACCAGGCCGATCCTGCACCAGGCGTACCAGTGACATCGGCTTGCCGAGCGCATCCAGGATCATCCGCGTCAGTTCGAGGTTCGTGAGCTGGTTGTCACCGGAGACGTTGTATATCTCGCCGGGCTGTCCTCGCTCCAGGACCGTCAGCAGGGCATCGCAGTGATCATCCACATAGATCCAGTCGCGAACCTGGAGGCCGTCTCCGTACAGAGGAAGTGGCTCATCGTCCAACGCATTCGTGATGAACAGCGGCACGATCTTCTCCGGATACTGAAATGGTCCGAAGTTGTTCGACGCACGGGTGACGGTTGCAGGCAGTCCGTATGTCGCGTGATAGGCCCCAACCAGCAGGTCCGCCGCCGCCTTGCTCGCGGAGTACGGGCTTCGGGGACGCAGCGGATCATCCTCGGCCGAGGCACCCTCCGATACCTCACCGTAGACCTCGTCCGTGCTCACCTGCAGGTAGCGCTCGTGACCGTGCCGGCGTGCAGCCTCTAGCAGGACGAAGGTCCCGTGGACGTCGGTCTGGATGAAGGCGTCCGGTGAATCGATGCTCCTGTCCACGTGGGACTCTGCCGCGAAGTTGACGATGGCGTCCACGCGGGATGCGATGGCATCCACAGCCTCCACATCGTTGATGTCGCCGCGGATGAACTCGAAGCTCGGGCCGCGATCGACACCGGCCAGATTCGTGAGATTGCCCGCGTAGGTGAGCTTGTCGAGAACCACGATGCTCGTGTCCGGTCGCACGGATTGCACGCGACGTACGAAGTTGGAGCCGATAAACCCGGCCCCGCCGGTGACGAGCAGTCGCTTTGGGAAAGACTCATCGTGGCTCACGCGCCCGCACCAAGGGTCTCGTTGTCTGGTCTTCGCTGTCGTGCCGCCAGCCGCGCCGCCAAGCTGGCCGCGTTGGCCAGCGACTCAACGGTGCCTGCATCCTGCCAGCCACCCTCAAGAATTGTGTGGGCCAGCGAACCACGGGCGATGTAGTAGTTGAGAAGGTCGGTGATCTCGAATTCGCCGCGGGCAGAGGGGGTCAGCGTGTTGATGACAGAGAAGACGCCGGGCCGGAAGAAGTAGACACCGATGGGGATGAGATCGCTCTTGGGCGCCGCCGGCTTCTCCTCAAACCCGACGATGCGACCGTCAGCGTCAAACTCTGCGACG
>CAYVLM010000357.1:0-2463 GCA_964452225.1 uncultured Steroidobacteraceae bacterium
GGTCCTGGAGGGGCTGCTCCTGATCCGGCGGCTCATCATTGACCGGCGCGCCGGCGGCGTCCGCTACGCGCGCTTGCGGGGGTCGGTCGCGCCCGTGAGCCTCTATCGCTACTCCCGCTGGGACGGGACGCAGCAGCTTCCGCCGTTCGACGCGGACGATGTCCTGCGGGCCATGAGCGAGGACCTGCTGGCGGAGGGAGACGTGCGGCGCGCGCTCCAGCGGCTCATGCAGCGGGGCATGCAGGGCACCCGCGGCGGCGACATCCCGGGGCTGCGCCGGATCCTGGAGCAGCTCCGCCGTCGTCGGCGCGAGGAGCTCGAGCGCTCGAACCTCGACGGCGTCCTGGGCGACATCGAGGAGCGCCTCGAGTCGATCGTCGGCCGGGAGCGAACGGGGATTGAGGAGCGGCTGCGCGCCGCGGAGCAGGCCGCGCTCGATGCGCCGCCGGGTGAGGCACAGGAGCAGGCGCGCATGGCCGAGCAGGTGCTGCGCCGGACGGCACAGCAACGGACCGACCGGCTCGATGCCCTGCCTCCCGGCGTGGCCGGCCGCCTCAACGGCCTCCGCGACTACGAGTTCATGGACCCCGAGGCCCGGGACGAGTTCGCCGCCCTGACCGACGAGCTGCGCCAGCAGATGCTGCAGACGTACTTCTCGGGGCTCAAGGAGGGCGTGCAGCAGGTGACGCCCGAGGACCTCGCGGGCGTGCGCGAGATGGTGCGCGACCTCAACGGTCTCCTGGAGAAGCACGCGGCCGGAACGGACACCGACGCCGACTTCGCCGAGTTCATGGCCAGGCACGGCGGGTACTTCCCGCCAGGGATCGAGAACGTCGACCAGCTGATCGATCACCTGCACCAGCAGGCCTCGCAGATGGCCTCGCTCCTCGCCTCCATGTCGCCCGAGATGCGGGCGGAGCTCGGGCAGCTGATGGACGACCTGCTGCGCGACGACCGGCTGCGCTGGGACATGGCGCGCCTCGCCGGCAACCTCCAGGCGCTGCGCCCGGAGCGCTCCTTTGGCGAGCCGTACCCGTTCGACGGCTCGGAGCCGATGGGCCTTCCCGAGGCGCTCGCCGCCATCGATCGGCAGCAGCGCTACGACGCCCTGGAGGAGCAGCTCACCACCGCCCGCGATCCGGAGGGCCTGGCGCGCATCGATTCCGACCTCCTTCGCGACCTCGGGGGCGACGAGTCCGCCGAGGACCTCGCCCAGCTCCGCGAGCTGACCCGGGCACTGGAGGAGGCGGGCTACCTGCAGCGTGACGGCGGCCGCCTGGAGCTCACCGCCCGCGCCGCGCGCCGGCTCGGGACCCAGGCCCTGGCCGACATCTTCAGCCGCCTGCGCCGCGAGGCCCTCGGGGGTCATGCTCTGCCTCGCCCGGGGGCTGGCGGTGAGCGGACCGACGACACCAAGCCGTTCGAGTTCGGCGATCCGTTCGCGGTCGACATCAACCGGACGCTGTTCAACGCGATGGCCCGCTCGGGACCCGGGCTGCCGGTCGCCATCGGTCCGGACGACTTCGAGGTCCACCGCTCGGAGGAGACGACGGTGTCGAGCACCGTGCTCCTGCTCGACATGAGCCGTTCCATGCTCCTGCGCGGCTGCTCGACCGCCGCCAAGCGGGTGGCGATGGCGCTCCACACCCTGATCCACACCCGGTACCCGCGCGACCGGCTGTACGTGGTGGGGTTCGCCTACTACGCCAGGCAGATTCCCGCGGAGGCGATCGCCACCCTGTCCCCGTACGAGTTCGAGTACGGGACCAACCTCCAGCACGCGCTGATCATTGCCAGGCAGCTCCTCGGCCGGCGCGGCGGGAACAAGGAGATCGTGGTCATTACCGATGGCGAGCCGACGGCGCACATCGCCAACGGCCAGGTGGAGTTCGCCTACCCGCCCACCATCCGCACCATGCAGTCGACGCTGCGCGAGGTCGGGCGCTGCACCCGCGAGGGGATCGTCATCAACACCTTCATGCTCGAGCGGTCGCGCTATCTCTCCGAGTTCGTTGACCTCATGAGCCGCATCAACCGCGGGCGGGCCTTCTACGTGGAGCCGGAGCACCTGGGCGAGTACGTCCTGGTCGACTACGTCAGCAAGAAGACCAAGCGCGTCGCCTGAGGGCGCGCCCGGCGTCCCGCCGGCTCCCTCGACTTGTCAGATGCTGCGGTGGTGCGCGTTGTGCACCCATGCCGGTCCTGGCTGGCCACCGACTGCTCAGATGCTGCGGTGGTGCGCGCTGGATACCTCCGGGCCCTCCTCCCGACGGCACAAGGACCGATGCCGTGCTCAGGACGGGCGTCGCCGGTGACAGCTCGGGCTCCCCGAGGTGTCCAGCGCGCGTCAGGGCGTCATATGACAAGTCGAACGGCCGCGCGGGCTGGCTGCAGCGTCAGCCGCGCTGCGACAATCCGGGGGTGACAGGCGCGCCGGCCGTCGAGTTGAGCGGCATCACCAAG
>CAYVLM010000358.1:0-2457 GCA_964452225.1 uncultured Steroidobacteraceae bacterium
ACCTCCTCATCCGGCTGCAGCCGGGCGGCACTGATCTCGGCCACCTGGTAGCGCAGCAGGTCCGTCCGCCGCTGCAGCTCGCGCGGATCCATGACCAGCTCCTCCGCCTGGGCCACGAGCGCCCGCCAGGCATGCCAGGCCTCGGTGACCGCCTCGAGCAGCCCCTCGTGGCCGCCGAACCGGTCCAGCAGGGAGCGCTGCCGCTCGGCGGCGAAGAGCCGCTGGTGCTCGTGCTGTCCGTGGATCTCCGCCAGCCGCGCTCCGAAGGCGGCCAGGGCCCCGACCGTCACCGTCCGATCGTTCACGCGCGCCAGGGACCGGCCGTCGGCCGAGACCTCGCGGCTGACGATCAGCATCCCGTCGTTGAGGTCCACCAGCTCGTCGAGCGGGTCCTCGGGATCGCGCGGCACGTCGCTGAAGATGGCCTCCACCCGGAGCCCGCCGGCCCCGGTCCGGACCAGGTCGCTCGTCCCCCGGGCCCCGAGCGCCAGCGCCAGGGCATCCACGACCAGGGACTTCCCGGCCCCCGTCTCCCCGGTGACCACCACGAACCCGGGCGCCAGCGAGATCCGCACCGCCTCGATCACCGCGAGGTTCGTGACCGCCAGCTCGATGAGCGGCATCGTTCGTCCCTCGCCTCAGTACGGCAGCAGGCTGGCCTTGGTGCGCAGCAGGTCGTAGAAGGACGGGCTGCCCGCGGGCTCGATGAGGCGCATCGGCACCGGGAGCGCGCGCACCTCGACCCGGTCGCCGGGGTGCATCGGGATGTCCGTCTGACCATCGATGGAGACGATCGCGCCGTCGTGCGTCTCGCGCAGGTTCAGCATCACGACCTGCTCCTCGCCGGCCACCACGCTGTGCAGGGGGGACAGGTACGAGGCGACCGGGGTGATGATCATGTTGCGAAGGCGTGGATCCAGGATCGAGCCGCCGGCGCTGAACGAGTAGGCGGTGGATCCGGTGGGCGTGGCCACCACGACGCCATCGGCAACGTAGCTGGCCAGGTGGCTTCCCGACACCTCCACCTCAACCTGGATCACCCGCACCCGCGCGCTGCGAGCCACCACGACCTCGTTGAGGCACGCGTGCCGCTCGCTGGTCCCGTCCGTGCGTTGCAGCGTCGCCGAGATCCGGAAGCGGTCCTCCACGGCGTACTCGCCCGACGCAAGCTGATCCAGCACCCGCTCCAGGTCGTCGGTCTCCACCTTTGCCAGGAAGCCGATGCGGCCGAGGTTGACGCCGAGGGCCGGAACCCCGCTGTCGCCGATGGCGTGCGCGGTGCGCAGGAAGGTGCCGTCGCCGCCGAGGACGCAGATCAGGTCAGTCCCGGGGCAGGCCTGCGCGATCGCCTCGTCCGCGTCCGACTGCAGGGACCAGGCCGTGACGCCGTGCTGCTCGCACCAGGTCTGCGCCCGCTCGAGCGCATCCTGGGCAGCATCGTTGAACGGATTCAGGACGAACCCGATGTGCGCGAGGCCGGCCATCAGGCCCCCGCGCTGCCGGGCTTCGTCGCTGGCCGGGTGCCGTCGCCGGCCGTCGGGCCGCCCAGGTCGGCGGCCAGGTGCTCGGCGATCTCGTCGACACGCCTGCGGAGCGCGGCCAGCTCGGTGGCGACGTCCGACTCGGTGACCGCGGCATAGGAGCGGTCCAGTCCGGCGGCGATGAGCGCACGCATGAGGCTCGAGGGCGAGACCCCTCGCGAATGCGCTGCCGCCTCCACCCGCTCGAGCAGGGCGTCCGGCATGCGCAGCGAGACGATCTGGCGCATCGTGTCCGCCGCGGGCTCGTGGTGCAGCGGCGGGCCGTCGACCTCCAGTCCCTCGAAGACGCTGAGCTGCTCGACCCGGGCGGATCGCTCCCTCCGCTTCACGTGCTGCATCGTAGTACGCGGACGGGTCAGGCCGATGGCGCCGTCAGCGCATCCACCGCCTGCTCCCACGCCCCGGGCGCCTCGTCGCGATCCCTGACGAGGAGGGCCAGGAACTCGACGTTGCCTTCTGCACCCTGGATCGGCGAGCGGATCGGTCCGATCGGGATGAACCCGGTCTCGCGGGCCGCCGCCGCGAAGGCGACAAGCACCGAGCGATGGACCTCTGGATCGCGCACGACGCCCCCCCGGGGCACTGACGCCCGACCGGCCTCGAACTGCGGCTTCACGAGGGCCACGACGCGGCCACCATCGGCCAGCAGGTCGCGGACGACCGGCAGCACGAGTGCCAGGGAGATGAACGACAGGTCCAGGGTGGCCAGGTCCACGGGTTCGGGCAGGGAGCGCAGGGTGCGCAGGTTCGTCCGGTCCATGACCACCACCCGCGGATCGGTGCGCAGGCGCTCGACCAGCTGACCGCGTCCCACGTCGACCGCGTACACCACCCGCGCGCCACGCTGGAGGAGCACGTCGGTGAACCCGCCGGTCGAGGCGCCCGCGTCGAGCGTCACGAGGTTGCGCGGGTCGAC
>CAYVLM010000359.1:0-2438 GCA_964452225.1 uncultured Steroidobacteraceae bacterium
AGCGCGTCCCCCGCGGCGATCGACTGGTAGAAGCCGGAGCCGAGCCGGTTGGTGTTGATGCCAAGCAGGCGCCCCTCGCCGTCGACGATCGGCCCGCCGGAGCTGCCGGGCATCAACGGCGCCGTGTGCTCCACCGCACCGGCGACCCGCCGGCCGCGCGGCCCGCGGAAGCTGCGGCCGATGCTGGAGACGAAGCCCGCGGTCACCCGCAGGCCCTGGCCGTTGGGATTGCCGACCGCGATCACCGGCGACCCGATCCCCAGCGCGGTCCCGTCGCCCCACGCCAGGGGTGCCGCGTCCCCGGTGTCGACCCCGATCACCGCCAGGTCGCCATCGGCGTCCACGCCCAGCACGCTGCCGTCCACGCTGCGGCCATCGGCGAAGTAGACGTGGATCTCCTCGCCGTGCAGGTTGTGTGCATTGGTCAGGACCTTGCCCTTCTCGAGCACGATCCCCGATCCGCCGCGCCACCGGTTTCCGACCCCCACCGTCGACGGTCCGACGAGCGTGGCGACCGCCGCGATCGCCTCGCCCAGCTGCTCCATGGGCCCCATCCTCGCCATGCCTCCGTGCCTGCCCGTGTGAGATGTGACTAGTAAGTTGCAAGTTACTCGGGAGAGGTGGGGAATGCAAGCGCCGTGCAGCCGATCGGATACGATCCCGGTATGTCCCCCACGCCATCTCCGCTGGCAGCCGCGCTGGAGCGCGTCGGAGACCGATGGAGCCTGCTCGTTGTCGAGGCCCTGCTGTCCGGCCCGCGACGCTTCAACGAGCTCGCCGCAGCGGTGTCGGGCATCGCCCCCAACATCCTGTCAGACCGCCTGAAGAGGCTCGAGGCGGAGCGCGTGGTGGCCGCCCGTCCTTACTCGGAACGGCCGCCGCGCCTGGTGTACGAGCTGAGCGCGGATGGCCAGGAGCTGGCCGGGGCGCTTCGCCTCCTGGCCGATTGGGGTTCGCGCGTCTCGCGCGAGGCCGAGCCGCTGCGCCACGCGGTGTGCGGCACGCCCGTGGAAGCGCGCTGGTACTGCCCCACCTGCGAGCGTCCCGTGGAAGGACGCGAGGCGGAGCAGATCCGCCACGTCTGACGCGGGGCCGGTAACGACCTGGGTGCTCCACCCGGCGCCCCCTGGCGGGGTGCCGATCAGGCCCGGCGAGCCACCCACCGTGGCCTGACCTCGCGTCGCATGAGCCGCCTGGCCGCCTGGTCCAGGCGCTCGGCCGCGACGAGAATGCCGAGGCCGACCACGATGCCGAGCATCATGCCGAGCACGCGGAGCAGGAGGTCGACCGGCGTGCCCGAGCTCCCGGCCGGCTGAGCCGAGAAAGCCGGCGCGTCCGCTGTCCCGATGGGCGCTGCGCCGTGGGTCGTGCCGGGCGGTGGTGCCGGAGGGAGCGCGGCGGCGACGGCCGGTGCCGGGCTTGCGACCGGCGTTCCGGTGGCCAGCGGCGTGGCTGCCGGCGAGGGTGCGGGCGTGCCGCCGGGGACGCCGGCCGGAGTGGCCGCCCTGCTGCCGCCGCTCCAGCTCGCCATGACGTCGTTGCCCAATTGCGACCAGAGGTACTCGCGGACCGTGACACCCGATGCGTGGATCGCCGCCGCCTCGTCCCGGCCGACGTAGCGGTAGTGCCAGGGCTCGTACTGGTAGCAGGTGACCGCCGGGCTCGTCGCCTTTGGGTAGCTCATCACGAAGCCGTACTTCCACGCGTTGGAGGCCATCCACGCGCCGGCCGGCGTGGTCGCCCAGTCGCCGACGTACTGGGTCGTGTCGCCGGCCGAGGTGAAGTCGATGGCGACGCCCAGCTGATGCTCCGAATGGCCGGGCCGGGCGCTGCCGAGCAGGGCCGCGCTGGAACCGTACTGCTCGGTCCAGTAGTTGAAGGTGTAGACCTGGGTTGCGTACGAGCGATACGCGGACTGCACCGCGATCGGGGCGCCGGCGGCGTTCGCCGCGGATGCCATGGCGGCCAGGTCGGGGATCACCAGCGCGCGGATTGACCCGTTGCCGGAGATCCCGGCATCGGTCACCGGCACCAGGTCGGGCGGAACGTAGCTGCGGCCCACCATGAAGGTGGTGTCGACCAGCGTGCGCTGCCAGTCGTCGGGGGAGGTGAAGGCGGTCTCGACGTCGCTGTATCCGCAGGCCGGAAGCGCGGCGGTGGCTGCGACCCGGGGAGGGGCCATCGGCTCCAGCGCCGCGATGGGCGCGAGCATGATCGCGAGGGCTGCCATGCCGGCAATCCGTCGGAAGCGCACCAGTCGTCCCTCACCCAACGGGATGGCCTTTGCGCGTCACGGGGCACCGCGCCGACGCAACCCAACTCTGCGCGACCGCGGCGCGGCGTGTCAAATCTGGTGGGGTGCGGCCCTTATTGCCACGGATTGCAATAAGGCCTGCTCACCCGTAGACTGGGTCCTGCCGAGACTGCAACCCCATGCC
>CAYVLM010000360.1:0-2431 GCA_964452225.1 uncultured Steroidobacteraceae bacterium
CGGGCTCGAGTAGATGGCGGTGAGGCCGAACGGCTCCAGCTCGTCGGCGAGCTCCTCCGCGGCGCCGGCTCCCTGGGGGGAGAGCGGGCGCTCGTCGTCACGCGTCTCGTACCCGGCACTGCCACGCGGGACCGCCGAGGCGTGGCGTACCAGGATGACGTCCAGGGTCCCCAGGCGGCCGAGGCCGGGCGGAGGCTGCTGCATGGAGGCCCAGTCTAGGCCGATGGCGCCCGCCCCCGACCGCTCGCCGGGTAGGATGCTCCCCGCATGACCGGCGGAGCCACCCTGCTGCTTGCCATTGCCGCGGTCGCGGCAGCCGGCGACTGGTTCGCGGTGGGCAGCGGGCGGCGACGCCTGGAGCTGGTCACCAAGCCGGCCGTGCTTGCCGCGCTCCTCGGCGTGGCCCTGGCCATGGACCCGCGCAGCCCCGGCGAGCGCGCCTGGTTCGCCGCCGCGCTGGCCTTCTCCCTGGCCGGCGATGCGGCCCTCCTGGTCCGCGGACCGCGGGAGCGCGCCGGGTTCGGGGCGGGGCTCGGCTTCTTCATCGGTGCCCACCTTGCCTACCTCGGCGCCTTCGTCGGGGAGCAGCAGGCCCCGGGCGGCCTGGCGGTGGGGGCGGTCTTCGTGTGGCTCGCGGACACCCTGGTGGGGAGCCGGATCATCCGCGGCGCCGCCTCGTCGGCCGGCTGGCGGCTGGCGCTTGGCGTGGCGCTCTACCTGCTCGTGATCTCGGTGATGACCGCGGCGGCCGCCGGCGTCGGCGATGCCACCGCCGCAGCCGGGGCGATCCTCTTCTTCGTGTCGGACGCTCTGCTCGGCTGGGACCGGTTCGTGGGTCGCCTCCCCGGCGGCAGGCTGCCCCGGCGGATCGCGTACCACGCCGGCCAGGCGCTGCTGGTCCTCTCGCTGCTCACCTAGCGGGGCCGGCCCCGCCGCAACCGGGCCGCTACCGCTTCTGCCTCGCGCATCACCCGCAGGACGTTGCCGCCCGCCAGGCGGGCGAGGTCGGCATCGGTCCATCCACGCTCGATGAGCTCGGCGAACAGGTTGGGGTACCCGGAGACGTCCTCCAGGCCCTGCGCGGTGTAGCGGGTGCCGTCGAAGTCGCCGCCGATGCCGACGTGATCCGCGCCGGCCACCTGCACCACGTGCTCCACGTGGTCGGCGACCAGGCTCACGGGCGGGATCGGCACGTCGAGCCGGCCGACCACGTCGCGCTCCACGGCACGGCGCTGCTCGGGGTCCGTCACACCCTCCAGCCGTCGATCCGCCTCGGCCAGGGCCGGGACGATGACCGCCGACGCCGCCGGCGAGACGAATCCGGCCACGAAGGGGACCATCACCACCCCGCCGTTGGCCGGGATGCGGCGCAGGATCTCGTCGGGCACGTTGCGGGGGACGTCGCAGACGGCCCGCGCCGACGAGTGCGAGAAGATGACCGGCGCCTCGCTCGTGTCGAGCGCATCGCGCATCGTGGACGGCGCCACGTGCGAGAGGTCAACGAGCATCCCCAGCCGGTTCATCTCGCCGACCACCTCGCGGCCGAGGGCGGTGAGGCCGCCGTGCCGCGGCTCGTCGGTCGCGGAGTCGGCCCAGTCGGTCGAGCGGTTGTGGGTCAGGGTCATGTACCGCGCCCCCAGGGCGCGATACGCGCGCAGCGCGCCGAGCGAGCCCTCGAGCACGTGCCCGCCCTCCATGCCGAGCATGGACGCGATCCGTCCCCGGGCGAACGCCTCGCGCGCCTCGTGCGCGGTCCAGGCGAACTGGAGCACGCGGGGGTACCGGGCGATCAGCCGGTGGGCGAGGTCGAGCTGCTCCAGCTGGGTGCGCGCGGGGTGGGCGTCCGGCCCGCCCGTTGCCGGGACGTACACGCTCCAGAACTGGCCGCCCAGACCGCCGCGGCGGGCCCGGGCGAAGTCGGTGTGGCCACGGTCCGGCCCGCGCCGCTCGCGGCGCAGCTGGTAGGCGGCCACGTCACCGGCCGCCGCGGGGTCGTTGCGGATCGTCCAGGGCAGGTCGTTGTGGCCGTCGATGAGGATGTGATGCCGGAGGAGGCGGCGGGCGTGGTCCAGCGCGGTGGTCATTCGCGCCCCGGCCTCAGCGAGCCCGGCGGCAGCGCGTGGTGAGGGACGCCCGCCCCAGGGTGACCGATGCCATCCGCCGTCGCAGGTCGCGCTCCGAGTAGCCGGGCTTCAGATCCAGGTGCCCCGAGAGCGCGAAGGCCTCGATCACGTACCGGTGCTCGCCGCCCGGCGGGCAGGGGCCCCGGTACCCGGTCCCGCCGAAGTCGTTGCCCCCTTCCACCCCGGCAGCGGCGCTCCCGCTGGCGCCCTCGGGGAGGGGCGCGCCGGGTGCCAGGTTGGCGGCGGTCCAGTGGACGAACCCGCGGGCGTCCGGATCGGTGATCAGCACCGCCACGGTGGCGGTTCCC
>CAYVLM010000361.1:0-2403 GCA_964452225.1 uncultured Steroidobacteraceae bacterium
GCGCCGCGTGGCGCTCATGGACGGCCCTCCACCACGGCGAGCAGCTCCTCCGCGTGGCCCCGGTAGTGATCGGCACCGTCGTCACGAATCACCTGGGCGAGCGTGTCGCCGTAGGCCACCCGCTCGTCGAGCCAGGCGGGGTCCATGTGGCGAATCCGATCCAGCAGCGCTCCGAAGGCGGCCTCCTCGCGTGCGCTCACCGTGGCCAGGTCGGTCTCCCGCGCCACGCGGGCCACGAGCGCGTTGCGGTCCTCCACGTCCAGGTTCGGGTCGCCGAACTCGTCGGTCCGGTCGAGCTCCGCCTGGTGGAGCGCATCGGCCGCGTGGCCGGCCCAGTAGCCGAGGTGCGCGATCAGCTCGCGCACTCCCCAGTCGCCCACCAGCGCGGGTGCTGCGAGCTGGACAGCGTCCAGCCGCGCGAGCGCGGCAAGGAACTCGTCGCGTGCGGCCGCCAGCTCCCCGGCGAGCGCCTCGGGACCGGCATCGGCTGCGGGATCGGCCATCGGGCCCTCCTCCACTACTCCCGCTCGAGCGCCGCGTAGGCGGCGATCAGGCGCTTGACCCCCTGTCCGACGAAGGCAACGGTGACCTCCTCGTCACCCTTCACGAGCTGGCTGGAGACCACGATCCCCTCGCCGAAGCGCCGATGGCGCACCCGGTCGCCGGCGTGCCAGGCAAGGGCGGCCGCTCCCTCATCGGATCCTTCTGTGGCGCCGAAGGTGCCTGATCCGAGGTCGACTTCCGATGTGTCGTAGCGCGTCGCGCCGACGCGTGCCCGCGCGTCGTCGAGGGCACGGCCCGCCCGGCTCGCCGGCGGAGCCGAAAGGTCGGGGAGGCTGACCGGCCGCAGCGGCTCGTTGCGCGGCGATCGGCGCGGCGCCCGGTACCCGCCCGGCAGCCAGTCGCCGTCGTCGTCCACGCCGCGGTGGCCGGCCCACCCGCGCCGGCTCGAGGTCTCGGATCGCTCCGCGGCAAGGAGATCCTCGGGCAGCTCCGCGAGGAAGCGCGACGGCTCGCTCATCGCCCCCACTCCCCACGTCGAACGGTGGTGGGCGTGGACCAGGTAGAGCCGGTCCTTGGCGCGGGTCATGCCGACGTAGGCCAGGCGCCGCTCCTCCTCCAGCTCGCGCTCGTCGTCCAGCGCGCGCCGGTGCGGCAGCAGCCCCTCCTCGAGGCCCACGATGAACACGACCGGGAACTCCAGCCCCTTGGCCGCGTGGAGCGTGATCAGCGTCACCCGGTCCGGTCGATCCTCGAGAGTGTCCTGGTCGCTGACCAACGCCACCTCCTCCAGGAACCGGGCCAGCCCCTCGGGTGGGGCTATCTCGTCGAACTCCGCGGCGTGGTTGCGCAGCTCGCTCACGTTCGCCCAGCGGTCCGAGCCCTCTTCGGTCCCGTCGTCGATCGCCTCGCGAAGTCCCGAGCGCTCGAGCGCCGCGTCGAAGACGGCCGACGGCGGCTCGGCGCGAGCCAGCGCGATCAGCGGACGCATGAGGCCCGCGAACGTCGCGAGCGCGGCCCGCGAGCGCGTCGCCAGGTTCGGGTTGTCGCCGGCGGCCTCGACCGCGGCCCACAGCGAGGTGCCCCGTGCCTCGGCCCAGGCGCGCAGCTCGGCAACCGTCTTCTCCCCGATCCCCCGCGCGGGAACGGTGATGACCCGTTCAAGAGCCACGCGGTCGACGGGATTCCGCGCCAGCCGGACGTAGCCCAGGGCGTCCTTCACCTCGGGACGCTCGTAGAAGCGGGTCCCGCCGACGAGCTGGTACGGGATGCCGAAGCGCATGAACGCCTCCTCGAGCACCCGGCTCTGGGCGTTGATCCGGTACGTGACCGCGATCTCCCCGTAGCGCAGCGCGCCATCGGTCTCGTCCGCCCGGCTGGTGAGGAGGCGTGCCATCGAACCGCCCGCGGGACCCCCGCACAGGCGCTCGACCTGGCGGGCCACGAACTCGGCCTCCTCGTACTCGTTGTAGGCGTCGAAGATCACGATCTGGGTCCCGGAGCCCCGATCGGTCCAGAGCCGCTTCTCCTTGCGCCCCTCGTTGCGGCTCACGACCGCGTGGGCCGCGTCCAGGATGATCTGGGTGGAGCGGTAGTTCTGCTCGAGCTTCACGACGCGGGTGTCGGGATAGTCGGCTTCGAAGTCCAGGATGTTGCGCAGGTCGGCGCCGCGCCACGAGTAGATGCTCTGGTCGTCATCCCCCACCACCGCCAGGTTGCGGTGCTTCGCGGCGAGGTGGCGGCAGATCAGGTACTGGGCGCGGTTCGTGTCCTGGTACTCGTCGACGAGGATCTGCTGCCAGCGGTTCTGGTACCTCGCGAGGACGTCGGCATGCTGCTCGAACAGGGTCACGACCTTCATGAGCAGATCGTCGAAGTCGACCGCGTCGTCCTCCGCGAGCT
>CAYVLM010000362.1:0-2398 GCA_964452225.1 uncultured Steroidobacteraceae bacterium
GCTGTCGGCCCTCTTCGTCTTCATCGGCCAGTCTCCGCGCACAGACTGGCTGGAGGGCTTCGTGCACCGCGACCAGGGCGGCTTCGTCGTCTCCGGGCGCGAGGTCTTCGTCGAAGGCCGGCCACCGTCCGGCTGGGGCACCGACCGCGAGCCGTTTCTCCTGGAGGCCAGCGTTCCTGGCGTCTTCGTGGCTGGTGACGTCCGGTTCCGCTCCATGAAGCGGATCGCCAGCGCGGTCGGCGAGGGCTCCATGGCGGTCTCGTTCGTCCACCAGTACCTGGCCAGCCTGTAGCGGAGCCGATCCGGACCGATGGCGATCGACGCGCTCCGGGCGGCACCGCTCTTTGCCCAGCTTCCCCAGGAGGACCTCGAGCGGCTGGCAACCAGGGCCGAGCCGGTCTCGCTGGCCGCGGGCGAGCTCCTCCTCAAGGAGGGCGATCCGGGCGACGCCCTGTACGTGGTCGTCGACGGCGAGCTCGAGGTCTCCAAGCAGAGCGGTGGGGTCGAGATCTCGCTCAACCGGGTCGGACCGGGGACCATCCAGGGCGAGATGTCGGCCATCGAGGGGCGGCCCCGGTCGGCATCGGTGCGGGCGGTGACCGCGGTAAGCGTGCTCCGCATCCCGCGCGACGCGCTCCTCCACGTCTTCGGCGTGGCGCCCGAGTCCGCCTTCGCGATCCTGCGCGTCGTCCTCAACCGGTTGCGTTCCACCGAGTCGCTGCTGCGCGAGCGGGAGAAGCTGGCCGGTCTCGGCACGCTGGCCGCGGGCCTGGCCCATGAGCTGAACAACCCCGCCGCGGCGATCCGGCGCTCGGTTTCCTCCCTCGGCGATGCGATCGCCGCCCGCGACGCGCTGCGTCCGCCCGCCACCGTCACGGAGCTGCGCCCGGCTGATCCGGCGCCGAAGCTCGGGGCGCTCGACCGCTCGGACCGCATCGATGAGCTGGCCGACCTCGTCGACGACTCGGCGCTCGCCGCCTCGCTCGTCGATGCCGGCTGGACACCGGAGCAGCTGACCGGCGCCTTCGTGGGGCTCAATGGCGATGAGTCCCGGGATGCGGCTGCCTGGCTGGCCCAGACGAACACCGTCGCGTCCCTGCTCGCCGAGGTGAGGATGGCCGCCGATCGGATCAGCGAGATCGTCGGCGCGGTGAAGAGCTACGCCTACCTTGACCAGGCCCCGGTCCAGCGCATCGACGTCCGCAAGGGGCTCGACGACACGCTGGTGATCCTTGGCCACAAGCTCCGCGCCGGGGTCGACGTGCTGCGCGTGTACGCGCCGGACCTGCCCGAGATCGACGCCTACGGCTCCGAGCTCAACCAGGTCTGGACGAACATCGTGGACAACGCGATCCAGGCCATGGACGGTCGCGGGGCGCTCGAGGTGCGCGCCGATCCGACCGACGAGGGGGGTGTGGAGGTGACGATCTGCGACAACGGCCCCGGGATCCCGGGGGACGCGCAGGCGCGCATCTTCGAGCCGTTCTACACGACCAAGGAGCCGGGTGTGGGGACCGGCCTCGGCCTGCACATCAGCCACAACGTGGTGACGCGCCACGGGGGCCAGATCCGCGTCGAGTCACAGCCGGGGCGGACCTGCTTCATCATCACCCTGCCGCCGCACCTTCCCGCCAGCCCGTCGACCGAGGACCAGTCGCCGGCGGACCGGTCCGAGCAGACCCCGGACGGGGCGGCGCCGGACGGGGGTTGACGCGCGGCCAGCGACGCCGTACCTTCGCAGCCCACAACCGAATATGGCGACGATCGGGACGAGTACCCGTTCAGGCGAGCCAGGCAGGGAGCCGGGAAGAGTGTGACCCCGGCGGCGGCGCGAGCGGCGAATGGGCCCGTGAGCCCCGGCGGTGAACGCGAGATCGAGAGCCGAAGAGCATCGGTCCGCCAGTAGCCTCCGGCGGAGAGGCACCGATAGCGAAGCCGAGTCCGTCGCGGACGGCCCACGGGCCCGAGGTCGCGGACGAATGAGCCCGGGTGAGAACACCGGGGAACAAAGGTGGCACCACGAGAAGACCCCCTCGTCCTTTGGGACGGAGGGGTCGCGTTGTTCTCTGGAGGTCCAGCCAATGTCCCCAGCCACGCAGCGCCGGTTCGTGCTCAGCGAAGCCGAGATGCCGACGCACTACTACAACATCGCGGCCGACCTTCCGGTCCCGCTGCCCCCGCCGCTCAACCCGGCGACCGGCGAGCCGATCGGCCCCGAGGCGCTCGCGCCGCTCTTCCCCATGGAGCTGATCAAGCAGGAGGTGAGCGCCGAGCGGTTCATCGAGATCCCGGCGCCGGTCCGTGACGTGTACCGCATGTACCGCCCCTCGCCCCTGGTCCGGGCCCTGAACCTGGAGCGCGAGCTCGACACCCCGGCACACATCTACTTCAAGTACGA
>CAYVLM010000363.1:0-539 GCA_964452225.1 uncultured Steroidobacteraceae bacterium
GTTCTCCTCGAGATGCTGGATGATCCCGTCCGCCACCACCGTCTGCACGATGCCCTTGACGTCGGCATTGCCCAGCTTGGTCTTCGTCTGGCCCTCGAACTGCGGGTCGGTGAGCTTGACGCTGATCACCGCGGTCAGCCCCTCCCGCACATCGTCGCCGCTCAGGTTGGCGTCCTTGTCCGAGAGCGTTCCCGACTTGCGGGCCCAATCGTTCAGCGAGCCGGTGAGCGCGGCCCGGAAGCCGGTCACGTGCGTTCCGCCGTCCACGGTGTGGATGTTGTTCGCGAACGGGAGGACGTTCTCCGCGAAGCCGTCGTTGTACTGGAGGGCCACCTCGACGCTGGTGCCCTCCACGACGCGCTCGACGTGGATCGGCCTGGCGTTGAGCACCTGCCGGCGTCGGTTGAGATGGCGGACGAACGAGGTGACCCCGCCCTCGAAGTAGAAGTTCTTCTCGCGATCGATGCGCTCGTCGATGAGCCGGATCCAGAGGCCCTTGTTCAGGTAGAGCTGGCCGAAGCGGGCCATCTGCCGCGCGC
>CAYVLM010000363.1:549-2392 GCA_964452225.1 uncultured Steroidobacteraceae bacterium
GTCGATCAGGCGGATCCAGAGCCCCTTGTTGAGGTAGGCGGACTCGCGCATCCGGGTGGCGATCAGCTCCCACGAGAAGTCGAGGGTCTCGAAGACCTCCGGATCCGGGCGGAAGACGGTGCGGGTGCCGCTGGTGCGACGCCAGTCCGGATCGAGCCCGCGGTTCGCCTCCTTTGCGCCTCCCTGCTGGCGCACCGGTGAGGTGGGATCGCCGCGCTCGTACGACTGGGTCCAGCGCTTCCTGTCGCGCAGCACCTCCACGCGCATGGAGGAGGAGAGGGCGTTGACCACGCTGACGCCCACCCCGTGCAGGCCCCCGGACACCTTGTAGCCGCCGCCGCCGAACTTGCCGCCGGCGTGGAGGACGGTGTGGACCACCTCGAGGGCGCTCTTGCCGGAGGTGTGCCTGCCGGTCGGGATCCCGCGGCCGTCGTCCACCACCTCCAGCTCGCCGTTGGCGTGGATGGTGACGTCGATACGGCTCGCGACGTCGGCCATGGCCTCGTCGATGCTGTTGTCGACGACCTCCCAGACGAGCTGGTGCAGCCCCCGGGCGTCCGTCGAGCCGATGTACATCCCCGGGCGGCGCCGCACGGCCGAGAGCCCCTCGAGGACCTGGATGTTGGCGGCCGTGTACTCACCCTTGCGGCCTCGCGGCCGGCGGGTCGGCTCTGCGGTCATGCGGGCTCCTCCCCCGTGGCGTTGCCCGGGACGCTCCCCTGCTGTGCGCCGAGCGCCGTCCCGCGGGTGATGATGCCGTAGATGCGATCGAGCTCCTCGTCCGAGTAGAACTCGATGACGACGCGCCCACCGCGGCGTGAGCGGACGATACCGACCTTGGTGGCCAGGAGGCCGCGCAGCTGGGTCTCGAGATCCTGCAGATCGGAGGACAGCGGCTGGGCATGCCTGGCGGAGCCCTGGCTCCGCCTGCGGCGGACGAGCTCCTCGGTCTGGCGCACCGAGAGCTGACGATCGAGCACGACACGGAGGACCGCCCGTTGCAGCTCGGCGATGGTCAGCGCCGCGAGGGCGCGTCCGTGGCCCTCGGTGATGCGCCCCTCGATGATGGCGCTGCGGGTCTCCGGCGCGAGGTCTAGCAGGCGGAGGGCGTTGGAGACGGCCACCCGGCTCTTGCCAACGCGGCGCGCGACCTCCTCGTGGGTCAGCCCGAAGCGGCTGATGAGCTCGCGGTAGGCCTGGGCCTCCTCGATGGGGTTGAGGTCGGCACGCTGCACGTTCTCGACGAGCGCCAGCTCGAGCATCTGCTCGGTCGTGCTGTCGCGCAGCACGGCGGGGATCGCCAGGAGACCGGCCTGGCGTGCCGCCCTGAGGCGGCGCTCCCCGGCGATGAGCTCGTACGAGCCGTCGGCGGCCGCCCGCACCACTATCGGCTGCAGGATCCCGTGCGCGGCCACCGACGCCGTCAGCTCGGCCATCTGGTCCTCGTCGAAGCGGTCTCGCGGCTGGTGCGGGTTCCGGGAGACGCGGTCCACCGGAACGTGGAAGACGCTGCCGGACTCGCTGGCACGGGGGATGAGCGCCTCCAGGCCGCGGCCCAGTCCGTAGCGGCTAGCCACGGCCGGTGACCTCCACGGCGAGGGCGCGGTAGGCTTCCGCGCCCCGGGAGGACGGGTCGTAGATCGCAATCGGCTGTCCGTGGCTGGGTGCCTCGGAAAGGCGCACCGACCGGGGAACGACGGTGTCGAAGACGGTGCCGTCCATGTGGCGCCGCACCTCCGCCGCCACCTGTGCCGAGAGGCGCGTACGGGCGTCGAACATCGTGAGCAGCACGCCGTCGATCTCGAGTCGCGGGTTCAGTTCCTCGCGGACGAGGCGGATGGTC
>CAYVLM010000364.1:0-2387 GCA_964452225.1 uncultured Steroidobacteraceae bacterium
AGGGTCGCCGCGGCATTGCCCGACCCGATGACGAGCACGCCGGCGATGAGCAGCCCGAAAGACCAGGTCGCCACCGCGGCCACGGTCATGGCGCTGCCGAGGATGGCCACCGCCAGCCCGGTCAGGATGCCGACCCGGCGGCCGCGCGCGGCCATCAGCGTGGCGAGCATCGCGGCCGCGATCGCGGAGCCGGCGACCTCCGCCGAGGAGGGCAGGCCCCCGGTGCTGGCGCTGCCGGTGATGATCGGGGCGAGGACGGACGCGTTCTGGAACGTCGCGACGTACGCCAGGCTGGTCAGGGCCACCGCGGTGAAGTAGGTCACCAGCGCCAGCCGACGCTGCCGTGCCAGCGGGTCCGCCTGCTCGGAGGGCGACATCGGCCGATGATAGGCCCCGGCGGGGCATCCCCGAACGTCGCGGGAGGGTGGTGCCATGCATGCAGATGCGCGAGGATGACCGCGTGACCTTCGCCGCGCGGATGCGCGACCGTCTCGGCCCGCTCTCCGAGGGGCCGTTCCGCATGCTGTGGCTCGGGCAGGCCACGAGCGCGGTGGGGGACGCCATGATCCCGGTGGCGATCGCGTTCGCGGTGCTCGGGCTCGGCGGCGGCGCCGGCGGCATCGGCCTGGTGCTCGTCGCGTTCAGCGTCCCGCGGTTGATCCTGATCCTGGCGGGCGGCGTCTGGGCCGACCGGCTCCCTCGCCAGCGGGTGATGCTGGCCGCGGACCTCGTGCGCGGCGCCGTCGAGACGCTGCTCGCGATCCTGCTGCTGGGCAACGGCGCCCAGCTGTGGCACCTGGCCGCGGCGGCCGCGGTGGTCGGCGCGGCGAGCGCCTTCTTCATGCCCGCCTCCACGGGCCTGATCCCGCAGGTCGTGAACCCGGCGCGGCTCCAGCAGGGGAACGCCCTGATGGGCCTCTCGCGGAACGCGACGGGCATCATCGGTCCGTCCGTGGCCGGCCTCCTGGTCGCCACCGTGGGGGTCGGCTGGGTGTTCGTGGTGGACGCCGCCACATTCTTGGCGAGCGCCGTCTCGCTGGTGCTCCTGCGCGTGCCGCGGCCCGCCGCTCCTGCCGAACGCCGTCCGTTCCTGGCCGAGCTGGCGGGTGGCTGGCGCGAGGTGACGTCGCGGACGTGGCTGTGGAGCGCCATGGCCGCGTTCGGCATCTCGAACCTGTGCAGCGCCTCCTTCTACGTCCTCGGCCCGGTGATCGCCGAGGAGGCGCTGGGCGGCGCGACGAGCTGGGGCCTGATCGTCACCGCGCAGGCGGTCGGCGGGCTGACGGGGGGACTGATCGCGCTCCGCTGGCGACCGGCCCGGCCGATCGCCGCCGGCTTCCTCCTCGGCCCGCTCTTCTTCCTTCCCCACCTGGCGCTGGCGGTGCCGCTGATCGTCCCCGTGATCATGGTCGGCGCGGTCGTGTCCCTGGCTGCCATGGAGCTGACGAACACCTGGTGGTACACGGTCCTCCAGCAGCAGGTCCCGCCCGCGGCGCTCTCCCGCGTGAGCAGCTACGACTGGCTCGTCTCGCTGGTCTTCCAGCCCCTCGGCTTTGCCCTTGTGGGACCCATCGCCGCGGGAGTCGGCGCCACGCCGACGCTCCTGGGAGCGGCCGCCCTGGGGATCGTCGTGAACCTGGCGGTGCTGGGCGTGGGAAGCCTGCGGGCCATCGGCTGGCGGGAGGAGCCGGCCGCCGAGCCCGGTGAGGGACGCGAGGCGGGCGAGGGCCCGATCGCCACCACCCTGGAGGTCGAGTGACGGCGGCGCACCAGGCCTAGGCTGACCCGGGAGCCAGGGCCTCGAGCACCGGCAGGTGCTCCGTGGTGCCGTCCGGGGCGAGGGGGATGACCGCCACGTGGTCGGCGCCGGCCTCGTGGAAGGCCTCCAGCGACTCGCGCAGCTCTGCCGGCGATCCCCAGGCCACCATGGCGTCGACCAGGCGATCGCTCCCCGGCTTCTCCCAGTCGGCGGCGGTGAACCCCTGCTCGGCCCAGCTGGCCTGGTAGTTGGGCGTGCGCAGGTACGGTGCCAGGTAGGCGCGCGCGGCGGCTCGCGCGGCGCCCGGATCGGCGTCGAGGACCGCGGGCATGGTCGCCGCGAGAACCGGCCGCGGCCGATCGACGCCGGACGCGACGTGGTCAAGCAGGTGGCGGGTCCAGGCGGTCCGCTCCGGCGTGATGAGGTACGGGAAGGCGCCATCCGCCTCGCCCGCCGCCAGGGTCAGCATCCGCTCGCGAAGCGCGGCCAGGATCACCGGGGGCTCCAGGCGGCCGTCGGCGGCGGTCGCCATCGGTCCCTTGTAGACGGCGGAGCGGTAGGCCGCCAGGTATTCGCGCATGCGGGTCAGCGGCCGCTCGTAGGCGTGACCCCGCAGGCGCCCGGCCAG
>CAYVLM010000365.1:0-2374 GCA_964452225.1 uncultured Steroidobacteraceae bacterium
CCCAGTCGAGGCCCGAGGATCGCAGAACCTGCTCACCGAGCCACTTGCTGCGGATGTAGGCGAGCTGCGGGTCATCCACGACCCCAAGGACCGAGAGATGAACGAAGCGGCCGACCCCGGCCTCGCCAGCGGCCCGCACGACCCGCTCCACGCCGCGCACGTTCACCGCGTCGAAGGTACGGCCGCCACCCTCGCGCGGAATGGCCACCAGGTGGACCACTGCGTCGACACCGCCGAGCGCCTGGGCAAGCCCCTCGCCGGTCTCGATGTCCCCCGCTGCGACGGCGACCCCCGCCGTCGGCCATCCAGGCATCGGCCGCCCGTGGCGCGAGACCGCAACCACCTCGTGGCCCGAGCGCGCCAGGTACGGCACCAGGTGGCTCCCCACGAAACCGGTTGCCCCAACGACCGCGACGCGCATTGTCCGTCCCATCTCCTCATAACATGCTACCTTAACAGCGCACGTATGGCAACCCGGTGGCTGCCTGACGCTACCTGACGCTATCGGTCAGGGATCGGTAGAATCATCCGCCCATGCCCCGTGAATCGGACGCGTCGCTCGTCCACGCCCGGAATCTCACGAAGCGCTTCGGCAGCTTCACAGCGGTCGACGCGATCGATTTCGACGTGCGCCCCGGGCGCGCCTTCGGCTTCCTCGGCCCCAACGGCGCCGGCAAGACCTCGACCATGCGGATGATCGCCTGCGCCTCGCCGGTCACCGATGGCGAGCTGACCGTCATCGACATGGATCCCCGCACCCAGGCCCGCGCCATCAAGGCCCGCCTCGGGATCGTGCCCCAGATCGACAACCTGGACCAGGAGCTGACCGTCCGCGAGAACCTGGAGATGTACGCGCGCTACTTCGACATTCCGCGCGGCGTGGCGCGCGCCCGTGCCGATGAGCTCCTCGAGTTCGTCCAGCTCGCCGAGCGCGCTACCGACCAGGTGGAGCCGCTCTCGGGAGGCATGAAGCGGCGCCTGACCATCGCCCGCGCCCTGATCAACGAGCCGGAGCTGATCATCCTCGACGAGCCGACCACCGGCCTCGACCCGCAGGCCCGCCACCTCCTCTGGGAGCGCCTCTATCAGCTGAAGCGGCGGGGCGCAACGCTGATCATCACCACGCACTACATGGACGAGGCGGAGCAGCTCTGCGACCGCCTGGTGGTGATGGACAAGGCGAAGATCGTGGCCGAGGGCTCGCCGAGCGAGCTCATCGATCGCTACAGCACCCGCGAGGTGCTCGAGCTTCGCCTGCCGGATTCCGCGCGCGACGCGCTGGACGGACGGGTGGACGGGCTCGCCGAGCGGATCGAGCGGCTCCCCGACCGAGTGCTGCTCTACACGGACGATGGCGAGCGCTCCCTCGACGAGGTGCGCCAGCGGCAGATCGCAATCGAGAGCGCACTCGTCCGCCGCTCGACCCTGGAGGACGTCTTCCTGCGCCTGACCGGGCGCACCCTGGTCGACTGACGCCGCGCCATGGCCGTTCGTGCTGATCTCCGCGACGCCGCCGGCGGCGATCCCCTCTTCGCACCGGCCGTCCGGGTCTTCCGTCGCAACTGGCTCGTCTACAAGCGGATCTGGTACCGCAGCCTCTTCTTCGGGTTTCTGCAACCGTTCGCGTTCCTCCTCGCCATGGGAATCGGGATCGGCTCGCTGATCAGCGGCACCACCAACGCCTTCGGCTCGGGGGTGAGCTTCACCGACTTTCTGGGGCCGGGCCTGATGGCCGCCATGGCGATGCAGACCGCGACCTTCGAATCGACCTACCCGATCATGAACAAGATCCAGTGGGGCCGGAACTACGAGGCGATGCTCTCGACCCCGCTGTCCACCCGCAACATCGTGCTCGGCGAGCTCGGGTGGATCGGGTTCCGCCTCCTGGCGGTGGGGGCCATCTTCCTCGTGGTGCTGACCCTGTTCGGCATCGCCCGGACGCCGTGGGCGATCGTTGCCCTGCCGGTGGTGGTGCTGACAGGGCTCGGGTTCTCCGCCAACCTGATCGCCTTCGCCACGACACAGCGCAATGACGTGGGGTTCTCCTGGGTCTTCCGCTTCGTCATCAACCCCCTCTTCCTCTTCAGCGGGACGTTCTTCCCCCTCACCCAGCTGCCGGGCCCGCTCCAGGGGGTCGCGTGGGCGACACCGCTCTTCCACGGCGCCGAGCTCGTCCGCGGCCTCGTCCTCGGACGCCTGGATCCGGTGGCGGCACCCTTCCACCTCGCGTACCTGCTCGCCTTCCTGGCCGTCGGCATCTGGCTCGCCGACCACGGCCTGCGACGACGGATGGTGACCTGACCATGGCGATCCGCACCGTCGCCCCCCGGCTCCCCGGCGGCCGGGGGCTGGCAGCCGAGGCGCTCGAGCGCCT
>CAYVLM010000366.1:0-1319 GCA_964452225.1 uncultured Steroidobacteraceae bacterium
ATCGACTGGAACAACTTCGGCATCGACGACACGCCCATTGACCGGGTCGTGCCGGGCACGCCCGAGAGCTGGTTCGGTGCGTACGACTGGCGCGTGACCGGGACCCTGTCCGGCTCGGAGTGGGAGCCGGTGACCCGGGCGGTGCTCGAGGCGGCCCGGGGCGAGAACCCGCGCGGCGTCCCGTCCGTGGCCTGGTTCAAGACCCGCAAGGGCCGCGGCTACGGCAAGTACGACAATCTGAGCCACGGCACGCCGTGGCCCATGAACGCCCCCGAGTTCTGGGCTGTGCGCAAGGACTTCATGGCCCGCCACGGGGTCGCCTACGCCGGCGTCGACGAGCCGGCGCCATCGGACCCCGCCGAGCGCGAGGCGCAGGCCCGCCACAACCTCGGGGTGGCGATGGGCGTGCTGCGGGCGCATCCCGAGACGGTGAACGCCATCAGCGACCGGCTCGTGGAGCTGGCGGCATCGGTGCCCGACCGGGTGGAGGGCTTCAACCTGGGCGGAGGCGCGGCCGGGATCTTCAGCGACCACCGGATCACCGACGTGCGCTCCTACCCGGACAGCCTCTGGAAGAGCCCCGGAGAGAAGGCCCCCAACCGCGCCGCCCTGGCGGCGTGGGGCGCCTGGGTCAACAGCTTCGCGAAGGCCGAGTACGGGCGCCCGCTGGTCATCGCCTGCTCCGCCGACCTCGCGGAGTCCACGAACATCGCCGGGTTCGCCAAGGACTACGAGGGCGCACCGGGCTGGGGCTGGTACGACCGCGAGACGAACCCGCGCGGCACGCTGCTTCCGCAGGAGATCACCGAGTTCACCAACGCCGGGCTGATGGCCGGCCTGGCGACCGTCAACCTCGCCGATGAGCCGATGGCGTCCTTCAACGGCTTCTGGGGCGCCTGCTCGACGTACGGATCCTTCAGCTACCTCAAGTACGGTCCCCTGCGCCTCTTCAGCCAGCTGGCCCAGGACACGCAGCTCAAGGTCGGCAAGGTGATCTGGGTCGCCGGCCACTCCGGCCCGGAAACGGCCGAGGATTCGCGGACCCACTTCGGGGTCTTCGCCCCCGGCGTCACCCAGCTCTTCCCCGGGGGGCACGTCATCGACCTGCATCCGTGGGAGTACAACGAGGTGCCGGTGGTCCTGGCCGCCGCCCTGGCGACCGAGGTCCCGATCGTGGCGCTCCACCTGACGCGGCCGGCGGTCGAGATCCCGGATCGCACTGCGCTGGGCATGGCGTCGCACCTGGAGGCGGCGCGCGGCGCGTACCTGATCCGGTCCCCGGACCCTGACCGTCCCTGCGCGGGCACGGTGTACGTGCG
>CAYVLM010000366.1:1329-2371 GCA_964452225.1 uncultured Steroidobacteraceae bacterium
CACCATGACCACGGCGAACCTGGTGAAGATCCTGCCCGAGCTCGACGCCCGGGGCATCAACGTGCGGATCGTGGCCGCCATCAGCCCGCAGCTCTTCGGGATGCAGGATGCCGCGTACCGGGATCGCCTCTGCTCGGAGGCGGACCGGCTGGACGGGATGGTGATCACCAACGGCGCGCTGGCCCTCATGCGCGACTGGGTCTCGGGCCCGGTCAGCGTCGAGTACTCGCTCGCCTCCGATGCCGACCGGCGGTGGCGCACGGGGGGCACCGTGGACGAGGTGCTCGACGAGGCGGGTCTTGGTCCCGACCAGATCCTGGGCGCCATCGAGCGCTACGCGGCCGACCGCGAGCCGCGGCTGCGGCGCCTGCGCGACGTCATGGCGGCAATCGAGCGCGGCAGGTAGCCGATGCCGGACCTCAAGGAGCATCCGTACGAGCACCAGGCGCCGCACCGCCCGTCCCACCTGCCGTACCGCAGCGAGCCGCCCCCGGAGCGTCCCGGTGCCCCGAACATCCGCCTCTTCCTGTACGTGGGCCTGGTCCTGGTGGCGATCGTCGCGTTCTTCGCGATCCCCTACGTGATCCAGTACCTGCTGCTCTGGATAACCGGCGGCTGACCCGGGGTCAGACCCGGGCGGTCCACACGTAGATCGTCCCGTTCTCCACCTTGACCTCGGGGCGCACCAGCGGCGGCAGCGAGACCGGGTACGCGGCGCCTTCGCTCGCGTACGTGCCCCCCGAGCTCCAGCGGTCAGGCCCGTTGGCCAGGTGCCCGGTCAGGTCGAAGCTCGCCCCGTGGCAGGGGCAGCGCAGGTCGTGCGAGGCCGGGCGGTAGTAGAGCGTGCAGCCCATGTGGGTGCAGACCGATGAGAGCGCCCGGATCTGCCCGCCGTCGTTGACCACGTAGCCGTCGAACGCCGCCGTCGTGAAGCGCTGCGCCGAGCCGGGCGGCAGCGAGGCCACGGTCGACACTGCCTCCCAGGCACCCGGGCCGGCCACCAGCGAGCCGCCGGTTCCACCCAGGAGCCCGGGTTCGGCCG
>CAYVLM010000367.1:0-2355 GCA_964452225.1 uncultured Steroidobacteraceae bacterium
TGCGGCCGGTTGACATCATCGCCGAGCTCGACCTGCTGCGCCCCATCTATCGCCAGACCGCGGCGTACGGGCACTACGGCCGTCCAGACCTGGAGCTGCCCTGGGAGCGGACCGACCGCGCCGCGCTGCTGCGCGACGAGGCCGGGCTCCCCGGCGAACCCCCGATCCGGGCCCTCACCGCGTCGTGACGCGTCTCCCGGCCAGGCGGCCGGCCTGGGGAGAGCGGGTGGCCGGGGGCAGGCTGTCACGCGTGGCCCGCTGGATTCGGGGCCTGGCCGGTGAGCGGCCCTCTGCACCCGCGGAGCGGCTGCCGGAGCTGCCCGTCATCCTGCGCCGCGACCCGCTCGCGGGGCCTTACCTGGCGGCCCATGCCGACGGCGACGATCGCCGCGCGGCTGCCGCGGCGAGCAGCGCCGCGGAGGCGGCGGTGGTCGCGCGCGCGTGGTGGGCGGCCGACGCCTGGTCGCACCGGGCGCTGTGGCATTTCGAACGTGCCGACATGAGCCTCGCGGCTACCCGGCAGGCGCGCCGGATCGGCGACATCCGGGTCGCCGGCGGTGATCCGGGCTCGGCGCGGCGCTACTATGCCGAGGCGATCAGCGAGGCTCGGGACATCGGTGCTGAGCGCGAGGAAGGACTCGCGGCGCTGGGCATGGGCCGGGCGGCGCTGGACCTGGCCGAGGTGACGACCGCGCGACGGCTCGCGGCCGTGGCCGAGGAGCTCCTGGCCCGGGCGGGCGCCCCGGCGGATGAGCTCGCCGCGGCGAAGGAGCTGCGGGGGGCGGAGAAGACCGTCGGCGGCGCGGCGGAGGACGCCGCGGACGGGGCAGAGGAAGGGTGAGCGGATGTACGCGATCGTGATGGCCGGTGGCTCGGGGACCCGCCTCTGGCCCCTCTCCCGGCGCCGCGCCCCGAAGCAGCTGCTCCCGCTGACCGGAGAGACGAGCCTTCTCCAGCAGACCGTGGCGCGGCTGACGCCGATGCTCGCGCCGCGCGACGTCTTCATCATCACCTCCCAGGCCCACGTCCGCGAGACGGTGGAGCAGCTGCCCCAGCTCCCCGAGGAGAACGTCCTCGGGGAGCCTCTGGCGCGATCCACGGCGGTCGCCGCCGGCCTGGCCGCCGTGATGGCGCGCCGTGACGACGACGAGGTGGCCCTCGTGCTCCCCGCGGACCACTTCGTGGCCGACGAGGAGGCCTTCCGGGGCGCGCTCCGTGAGGCGGGGCGCGTCGCGGAGCGGGGGTACCTCGTCACGCTCGGTGTCGTGCCGAGCCATCCGGCCACGGGGTACGGCTACATCAAGGCCGGTGCCCGGCTGCATCCCGCGGTGCCGACGGCGCTCGTGGAGCGCTTCGTCGAGAAGCCCGATGCCGCGACCGCCCGCGGATTCCTCGAGGCAGGGGGCTACCTGTGGAATGCCGGCATCTTCGCCTGGCGCAACTACACGTACCGTGCGGCGCTCGAGCGCTTCCAGCCGGAGCTGGCCACCGCGCTGGCGCGGATCGCGGCGCTGCACCGCATTCCCGGCTGGCTCTCGAACGTGCGCGAGATCCTGGAGCCGATGCCGGCGATCACCATCGACGTCGGCATCGCCGAGCCGGCCGCCGCCGAGGGCCGCATGGCGGTCGTCCCGCTGGCGGCCGGCTGGAACGACATCGGCTCCTGGTCGGCGCTGCTCGAGGCGCTCAGCACCAAGACCGGCTCGACGCTGGTCGCCAGCGGCCAGCACCTCGATCACGGGTCGGAACGGGTCCTGATCCACGGCGGGGAACGCCTGGTCGTGACCGTGGGGCTGCGCGACGTGATCATCGTCGATACGCCGGACGCCCTGCTGGTCTGCGCCAGCGACCGTGCCGAGGAGATCAAGCCCGTGCTCGACGAGATCGCCGAGAAGGCCGGCGACCGCTACCTGTAGTCGCTTGGCAGCTCCGCCCGGTCGCTCCATGGCCTCCACGCCACGCCAGCCCGACGTCGACCCCTCCGCCCCGCAGGAGGAGCGGGTTGCGTACGCCTGGCTCGCGCGGCTGCTCGGCCGGGGGCTTGGCCTCTACCTCCGCCTTGTGGCGGCCACGGTGCGACCGTCCGGGCCGCCCGTCTTCCAGGGCCATGCCGTCTTCGCCGTCTGGCATGAGTCCAACCTGGCGGCGACCGTGGCCGCCCTCCGCCTCCGCGAGGACCCCCGGATCGTGAGCTTCTCGACCCGTGGGTTTCGCGGGATCGTGATGAACACCATGCTGCGCTCGGTGGGGATGGGTGCGCTCACCCTGCCCGCGGAGGGGAGTTCCACGCGAGTCGAGGCCGGGCGCCTGTCGCTCGAGCTCGCGCGGGTCGCACGCACCGGGCCGAGCGTGGTG
>CAYVLM010000368.1:0-2341 GCA_964452225.1 uncultured Steroidobacteraceae bacterium
GCTCTGCCCGCGCAGGACCGCGTAGCCGAGCGCGCCGGCCGCGAGACCGGCAGCTGCTCCGATGCCTCCCTGGAGCAGCGCCCGGCGCGTGACTCGCACCCGCGCGAGGCGTGAACCGTCCAGGGACGCGTCCGTGGCGGCCGGCTCCGCGCCGGGGCGGGGCAACGACCGGGAACGCACCGCGGCGATGCCGGCATCGGCCTGGCGCATTCGCAGGCGAAGCTGGTCGATGAAGGCAGGATCCGGATTCGCACCGGCTCCCGTGGCCGCGGCGAGCTCGGCGGCGACCCGTGCTGCCCCCGACGCGTCGGGGGTCCGAGCGTCGTCCGGCGATGGCCGCGTGCCGTCCATCAGCGCCTCGACGTAGCGATCCAGGCCATTGGCCATCTCGAGCTCGTCGGCCAAATCGCGCGGTCGTTCAGCCATCGCCCGCCTCCCCGAGCGCGGCAGCCCTGCGCAGCGCACGGTACTGGAGGACCTTGGCGTTCGCGCGGCTGACGCCCATCCGCTCGGCGGTCTCGGCCACCGAGAGGCGCTGGAGGAAGCGCAGCTCGAGCACGCGGCGATAGTTCGCCGGCAGCCGCCGCAGGAGCGCCTCGACCCGCTGGCTGGCCAGATCGTCGCCCGCGGACGCTGTTGAGGACCCCGCCTGGTCGACCGGCTCCCAGCCGGGCGCGACCTGCTCGCCCGCGACCACCGGCAGGCGGTAGAACGCCCGCCAGTAATCAGCGATGGCGTGCTGGGCGACACGGAAGAGCCAGGAGGCGATCTGGCCCCGGTCGCGCGAGGTGTCGAGCTGCTCCACCGCGCGCGTGAAGACCTGCGCGGTCAGGTCCTCGGCATCGGGGCGGTTGCCGACCCGGGCATACACGTAGCGATAGACGGGCACGGCGAAGGCATCGTAGATCTCCTCGAACGTGCCCACCGGGGGCTCTTCCGGGGCGTCCGACGCCACGCGCTGGTCAGAGGGGTCGGCCATCACGGGCTCCTACGCCGCCGGTTACGACGGCCCGTGGTCAGGGACGCGGTCGCAACGGGGCGATGAGCGCCGCGATCTCCTCGAGGAAGAGCCGGTCGGTCTCGTTGAAGGCTCCCGGCTCGGATCCGTCGATGTCGATCTCGCCGACCACCGTGCCCTCGACCAGGATCGGAACGACGATCTCGCTGCGCGTGGTGGCGAAGCAGGCGAGGTATCGCGGGTCGGCGTCCACGTCGTCCACGATCTCGGTCTGCCCCGAAGCGGCGGCGGCACCGCAGATCCCGGTCCCGATCGGGATGCGCGTGTGCTCGGTCGCCTCCGGCCCGATCCACGGGCCAAGCACCAGGTCGGTCCCGTTCGCGTCGACCCAGTAGATGCCGACCCAGTCGTAGTGCGGGAAGCGCTCGTGCAGCTCCTCCACCGCGCGCTGGGCCGCCGCCTCGGGTCCGGGCGCCTCGGCGATGGCCTGGCGGACCAGGTTCAGCGCGTCGCCGTGGGCGAGCGGTCGTTCCTCGACCACCGGATGGCTCATGACTGCGCGGCCCAGCGTTCGGCCCAGGCGTCGATGGGCATGATGGCCCGCCGGAGGTCCGTGCCCTTGGTGGTGAGCGAGTACTCGACCCAGGGAGGCACCTCCGAGACGATCCGGCGGTCGATGAGCCCCTCGTCTTCCATCAGCTTCAGGCGCTGGGAGAGGGTCGCGGAGTTGGCGCCGCCCAACGCGTCCTGGAGCTCGCAGAAGCGCTGCGTGCGGTCGCCGAGGGCGCGCACGATGCGGAGCACCCACTTCTGGCCCAGCACGGTCAGCGCCTCGGTCGCGGCACACTCCGCTCGACGCGCTGCTGCCCTCCGCGCGGCACGCGAGCGGCCGTGCGACACGGGGGTCAGAGCTGGGCCGGCGTTCATAGGGCGTCGAACGGTAGCACCGGCCCTGTGGAGGGTCAACACGCGACGGGGAGAGGAGAGGACCAGGGCTCGGCGAATCGGGGCTGAGGCTGAGGGCGGCAGCAACGCCGGCCACCGAGATCGGCGGGGAGCTTGACTTTGTCCGGCAGGGTGAGCCTCGGTCGGCGGTCTATGGCCCGTGCACCCGATAGCGCAGATGGGTGACGCCCGCGCCGGTGACCACGGTCGGGTTCCCGAGGACGACGGGCGTGTTCGCGAGGTGGTCGAACAGCCGCACTCCTGCGCCCAGCAGCACGGCAGCCAGATCGACGTGGATCTCGTCCAGCAGCCCGGCGTTCAGGCACTGCTGGATCGTTTGGGCACCGTGCACGCCAACGGATTTTGGGTGAGCAGCCGCTCTCGCCCGCGCGACGGCGCTTTCGATGCCGTCGGTGACGAACTGGACCGTCGAGCCGG
>CAYVLM010000369.1:0-2330 GCA_964452225.1 uncultured Steroidobacteraceae bacterium
CGTCCGGCTCGCCGTCGCCATCGGTGCTGGCGAACTCCCAGATCCCCAGGCCGCGGGTGGCGTGCGTGATTGCCTCCTCCATGGAGAGCCAGTCGTGCTGCGGCTGCTTGCCGGCGACCACCACGTTGACGTAGTGCCGGCTGCGCAGGCAGTGGTCGGCCACCGACAGGAGCGAGTTCGCGTCCGGCGGCAGGTAGACCCGGATCACGTCGGCCTTCTTGTTCACGACGTGGTCGATGAACCCCGGGTCCTGGTGGCTGAAGCCGTTGTGGTCCTGGCGCCAGACGTGGCTGGAGAGCAGGTAGTTGAGCGACGCGATGGGTCGCCGCCATTCGATCTCGCTGGTCACCTTCAGCCACTTGGCGTGCTGGTTGAACATGGAGTCGACGATGTGGATGAAGGCCTCGTAGCAGTTGAAGAGGCCGTGCCGACCGGTGAGCAGGTAGCCCTCGAGCCAGCCCTGGCAGAGGTGCTCGCTGAGCACCTCCATCACGCGCCCGTCGGGCGCGAGGTGGTCGTCGATCGGAATCGTCTCCGCGTCCCACGCGCGATCGGTCACCTCGAAGACCGCGGAGAGCCGGTTCGACGCCGTCTCGTCCGGGCCGAAGAGGCGGAAGCTGGTCGGGTTGGCGCGGATGACGTCGCGAAGCATGCCGCCCAGGACCCTGGTCGCCTCGCTCGTGGTGGTCCCCGGATGGGGCACCGGCACCGCGTAGTCGCGGAAGTCGGGCAGCCGCAGATCCACGAGCAGCTCACCACCGTTGGCGTGCGGGTTGGCGCTCATCCGGCGGTGGCCCTTGGGTGGCAGCGCCGCGAGCGGCTCCACCAGGGCGCCGTCCGCGTCGAAGAGCTCCTCCGGCCGATAGCTGCGCATCCACGCCTCGAGCATCGCCAGGTGCTCAGGGTTCGTCCGCACCTCGGCGAGCGGGACCTGGTGGGCGCGGAAGGTTCCCTCGACCGGCTTCCCGTCGACGACCTCCGGGCCGGTCCAGCCCTTCGGGGTTCGCAGGATGATCATGGGGAAGCGCGGCCGGGCGCCATCGCCCGAGCCGTCGCCGGTCCCGCCACCGGGCGCCCGGGCGGCGCGCTGGATGGCGGCGATCTCGTCGACCACCGTGTCCAGGGTCGCCGCCAGCTGCTGGTGGACCGTCATGGGGTCGTCGCCGGCCACGACGTGGACGCGATGACCGTAGCCCTCGAAGAGGGCCACGAGCTCCTCGTCGGGGATGCGGGCCAGGACGGTGGGGTTCGCGATCTTGTAGCCGTTGAGATGCAGGATCGGCAGGACCGCCCCGTCGCGCGCGGGGTTGACGAACTTGTTCGCATGCCAGCTGGTGGCCAGCGGCCCGGTCTCCGCCTCGCCGTCGCCGACCACGCAACAGACGACGAGGTCCGGGTTGTCGAACGCCGCGCCGTAGGCGTGCGCCAGGGCATACCCCAGCTCCCCGCCCTCGTGGATCGACCCCGGCGTCTCGGGTGCCACGTGGCTCGGGATACCGCCCGGGAAGCTGAACTGGCGGAAGAGCTTGCGCAGCCCGTCGGTGTCGCGGGTGATGCTGGGGTAGCGCTCGGTGTACGTGCCCTCCAGGTACGCGTTGGCCACCAGGCCGGGGCCACCGTGGCCGGGGCCGGTCACGTAGATGGCGTCCAGCTCCCAGTTGCGGATCACCCGGTTCATGTGGGCGTAGATCAGGTTCAGGCCGGGCGTGGTCCCCCAGTGGCCAAGGAGCCGAGGCTTGATCTGGTCCGGCGTGAGCGGCTCGCGCAGCAGCGGGTTGTCCAGCAGGTAGATCTGGCCGATGGAGAGGTAGTTTGCGGCGCGCCAGTAGGCGTCGGTGAGCTCGAGCTCGGCCGCGGAGAGTGGTCCCGCGGCCTGGGTGGTCTCAGTGGTCATTGGTCCATTCTCCCGCACCCGCCAACGCCCGGCTGTGAGCAGCATGGGCAGCAGGCTCGCCATCCGTGCGCCGAGCGCCGCCGCTGGACTGGTCAGATGCCGTCCTGGCGCGCGCAAGAGAGCTCCAGCCTCCGTCGCCGCCCGGCGCGAGCCCATCGCCACGCTCGACGGGCGTCCCGCGAGACCGACGCCCCGGGTCGCCGAGGGTGTCTAACGCGCACCACCGCAGCAGGAGACAAGTCGGAGCGGAGGCGGAGGCCGCGAGAAGTACCGGAGCTGCAATCAGCCGATGGCCCGCCCGATGAGCAAGCCGATGCCGAACGTGACCGCGGCCGCTGCGAGCCCGAACGACACCTGGCGCAGCCCGGAGCGCAGAGCGGACTGCCCGGTGACGACGGTGATGGCCGCGCCAATGCCAAAGAGCGCAAGGCCGGAC
>CAYVLM010000370.1:0-2318 GCA_964452225.1 uncultured Steroidobacteraceae bacterium
CGTTGCCGCCGCGGGTAGAATCGGTGCAGCCGACATCGGCGAAAGCCAGTCTCGTCCAGCAGCGCCGTGCGGCAGTTTGCACGGCGGTGGCCACTCGAGGAGAGCCCCATGACCGTCGCGGCAGAACGCTTCCGAATGTTCATCAACGGCGACTGGGCGGACGCCGCCTCCGGGGAGACGACCCAGGTCGTCAACCCGGCCACCGAAGAGGTGATCGCCGAGGTCCCCAAGGGCGACGTCCCGGAGGTGGATCGCGCCGTGACCGCTGCGCGCGCCGCGTTCGAGAGCTGGTCGCTCACCACACCCGCGGAGCGGTCCGGCATGCTCCATCGCTTCACCGACGTGGTCGCCGAGCACGCAGACGAGCTGTCGGCGCTGGAGAGCGCGAACGTCGGCAAGCCAAAGGGAACCGCCGACTTCGATCTCGAGTTCACGATCGACAACCTGCGCTTCTTCGCCGGTGCGGCGCGGGTGGTCGAGGGACGCGCGACCGGGGAGTACGTCAGCACCCACACCAGCATGGTCCGGCGGGAACCCGTGGGCGTGGTGGGCCAGGTAGCACCCTGGAACTACCCGATCATGATGGCGGTCTGGAAGTTCGCACCGGCACTGGCGGCCGGCTGCACGGTCGTCCTCAAGCCCGCAAGTGCGACGCCGCTCACGGCGATCCGGCTCGCGGAGCTCGCCGCCGGCATCTTCCCGCCCGGCGTCCTCAACGTCATCACCGGTCCCGGCGGAGTGGTCGGGAAGGGGCTGGTCACTCACCCCGGGGTCGACATGGTGAGCCTCACGGGCGATACGGCGACCGGCAAGGAGATCGCGGCAGCTGCGGCGGGCACCGTGAAGCGCCTCCACCTCGAGCTGGGCGGCAAGGCCCCGGTGCTCGTCTTCGACGACGCGGACCTCGACGCGCTGGCCGAGGCGGTCAAGCTGGCGGGGTTCTTCAACTCCGGGCAGGATTGCACGGCGGCGACCCGGGTGATCGCCCCGGGCGCGATCTACGACGACGTCCTGGAGCACCTGGTGCCGGCCGTCGAGTCGCTCAAGGTCGGCAACCCGGCGGACGATCCGGAGCTCGACATGGGTCCGCTCGTCAGCCGTGCGCAGCAGGAGCGCGTCTCCGGCTTCGTCGAGCGCGCCGTCGGCTATGGCGGCCGGGTCGCGACCGGCGGCGGAGTGATGGGCGATCGCGGATTCTTCTATCGACCCACGGTGGTGACCGACGTCGCGCAGGACTCGGAGATCATCCAGTCCGAGGTGTTCGGACCGGTCGTCACCGTGCAGCATTTCAGTGATGACGAGGAGGGGATCCGCTGGGCGAACGGCGTCCCGTACGGGTTGGCGTCCTCGGTGTGGACCAGGGACGTCAAGCGGGCGCTCAACGCCGCCCGCCGGCTCCGGTACGGGACGGTGTGGGTCAATGACCACCTCACCATCGCGTCCGAGATGCCGCACGGCGGCTTCGGGCAGTCCGGCTACGGCAAGGACATGAGCCTCTACAGCATCGAGGACTACACCATCGTCAAGCACGTGATGGCCAAGATCGTCTGACCGGAATGAGCTGACGGCGGGATTGGGGCCGCACGGCCCGGTGGCGTCGGGACGAGCGGACCGCGCCATCAGTCCGGGGACCGGTGCTAGCATCGGCGCAGATGACGACGACTCCCGCCGGCGGCACCGCCGGGCTTCCCCGTGGTCGCACGCCGCCGCTCGACGAGTTCGAGGTGGAGCGAAACTTCCGTCACGGCGTGGCGCTGTTCAACAACGCTCGCTACTGGCACGCCCACGAGGCTTGGGAGACGCTGTGGCGGGCAGCGCCCGAGGGCGAGCGCGGCTTCTACCAGGGCCTCATCCAGGTGGCCGCCGGGCTGCTTCACCTGCAGCGGCGCAACATGCGCGGCGCGCGGATGAAGCTGGCCGAGGGGGTGGAGAGGCTGCGACCGTACGAGCCGGTCCATCACGGGATCTTCGTCAATGAGCTTATCGGGCGGGCAGACCGGGTGCTCGGCGAGCTGAAGGCCGGTCGCACGCCCTACCTGATCCCCCCGGTGATCCGCTACATCGACGCCGAGAACACCGGCTGAAGCCGCGGCGGAGGAGAATAGCGATGGCTGAGCCGAAGGCGGTCGAGCCGGACGGCGAGTACCGCGTGGAGCACGATTCGATGGGCGAGGTCCGGGTTCCGGCCGCCGCGAAGTGGCGAGCCCAGACCCAGCGGGCCGTCGAGAACTTCCCGATCTCCGGGCAGGGTCTCGGTTCGGCCCACATTCGCGCCCTGGGCCTGATCAAGGAGGCCGCTGCCCGGGTCAATGCGCGGC
>CAYVLM010000371.1:0-2311 GCA_964452225.1 uncultured Steroidobacteraceae bacterium
CCGGGATCCCCTTCGAGCCGCAGGCGCTCCACGACGCGGCGGTCGACTTCGAGGCGGAGCACCTGCGAGACAACCTGTGGAGCGAGATGCCTGCCGAGGTGCCAACGGCGCTCGGGCGGCTGCACGACGCGGGCTACCGGATGGCGGTCGTCTCGAACGCCGAGCCCAACCTGCGGACCCGGATCGCCGCTGCAGGCCTGGATCCGTTCTTCGAGCGGCTCATCATCTCCGCCGAGGTGGGATCGGAGAAGCCGGACGCCGCGATCTTTGCCGAGGCGCTGCGCGAGATGGCGACCGATGCCGAGCACGCCCTCCACGTGGGCGACTTCTACGCCCTCGACGTGGTGGGCGCCCGGGCGGCCGGGATCAGGGCCATCCTCTTCGACCCCGCCGACCAGTTCGGCGACCGCGACTGCCTGCGGGTCGGAAGCCTGTCCGAGCTGGCGGGGATCCTGCGCGCGTAGCCGGAACCCGTTCCCCCGCCGGCTTCCGACCGCACCGGTCATGACCCAGCTCGCGGTCCGGCGCATGAGGAGGCGAGTTCCTGGCCTTTTGTAGTTGCCTGGTAGCGCTGGGCCCGAGCCCGGCCCAGGCTGAGGGGTTGGCCGAGGCTGCCGGGCACGGGACAGCGCCTGCCGGGCACCCGAACCCGCCGAAACGGGCCCTACGGTTGCCCACCGCGGCCGAATGGCAGGAAACCTGCCTGGTTCGGCAGCGATCTCTAGCGGTTCGCGATCCAGAGCACCGGTGCCGGGTGGGATCCGTCCGGATGACTGCCAACGGCCAGGATCCGCTGCCCGGCCGCGTCCCAGGCGAGCGCTCCAATCTCGTTGTCCAGGCCCGAGAAGGCGTCCGGCGAGGAGACCCGGTACCAGGCGCCACCGGTCAGGACCCACACGGCCGCGTTGAACATCCCGCCCGCTCCCGTGGTGCCACCCGCCACCACCAGGTCCGCGCCGGCTGCCACGATCCGGTTCGCCTGAGCTTCACCTCCTGGATCGCTGTCGATCACGGTCGGTCCGCTCCAGGTCAGGCCGTCCGCCGACTCCCAGTGCATCACCTGGGTGCCGTCGCTGCTCGTACCCATGGCAATCCACTCGTCACCTGCGGGGGCCGGAGCGGTGACCTCCATGCCCGAGATGGGGGCCTGGCGGACATCGGCGCGGCGCTTCGTCAGATCCAGCCGGATCGTCAGTTCCTCCGCCGTTCCATCGGCCTGAGCCACCGAGGCCGTGCACACGGCGGAACCGTCGGTCCGCCCGGCGAGGGCGTCAATGCCCACGGTCGCGCCCGCGAGGTACTCGGCCGCCGATGTGACCATCCATGACCACGACCGCCCGTCCGGCGAGGTGTAGATCTCGACGCCCTGACCGCTGGTGGCCGCCGCGACAAACTGTGACCCCGCAGCCGTGACGGCATCGAGCAGCGGCGTGTTCCTGACGACATGCCACGTGACGCCGTTATCCGAGTACCACGATGCGGCCACAGGGTTAGCCTCGCCGGTGGGGGTCTTCGTGTCGATGACGCCGACCGCCACGAGATGGCTGCCGTTGCTCGCCACCGAGACGATGCGTGCGTGCGCCAGCGAGGCCTGGGCCGGGACGAGCTTCCAGTGCTCGCCGTCCGTGGAGGTCCAGATGACGCCGCGGGTCGCCTCCGAGTAGGCGCCGGCACAGCAGCCGCCGTTCACGAACCCCACGGCGATCCAGCGGTTGCCGAAGCGCACGATGGATCTCAGGATCGTGCCTCCGAACTCCTTCGGCGCGGGATCCGGCAGATTCACGCGAGTCCAGTCCGCGAAGACCGATGGCGCCGGCAGCGAGGGCGCTGCGGTCGGGGTTGGCGCGGCTGAGGGCCCAGGACCGGCGCTCGTCCAGATCGAGGTCGTCTTCGAGCCGCCCGGGTCGTGGATCCCGATGAAGGCCGCCGTTCCGTCGGCGGCGATCGTCATCGGTCCGATCCAGTCGTCGGCTCCGATGCTCGACTGCGGCAGGACCGGGTCCCAGCGCTCGCCGGTCAGGGAGACCCAGACCTCTGGCGGACCCATGGTCGGGTCGCCGAGCGCCAGGAAGCCGCCCGACACGGACAGCACGAAGCCGAGCCGGTGCCCCTCGAGCGCCGGCTCGCTGGACCGCGACCAGGACTGCCCGAGGTCGTCCGAGATCCAGACGGCGCCGTTCCCCGACGTGTCGGTGCCGACGGCGACGAGGCGCCCCGCTCGCGCCGCCACGTCGCTCACGGCGACACCCGCGAACGGATCGTCATGTCGCGTCCAGAGATCGCCACCGGTCGAGGTCCAGACGGTGCTGTA
>CAYVLM010000372.1:0-2297 GCA_964452225.1 uncultured Steroidobacteraceae bacterium
GAGCTCCGGACGCCCCTCACCTCGATCAAGCTCATCGCCGAGACGCTCTCGGGCGGAGCCGTGGACGACGCGGGCACGGCCCGGGATTTCGCCGGCCAGGTCGAGCGCGAGGTCGACCACCTGGCCCAGCTCGTGGACGAGCTGCTCGAGCTCTCCATGATCGAGTCGGGCGAGGTCCAGCTCCAGATCGAGCCCGTGGCGCCCGAGGTGGTCCTGGCGGCGGTGCGCCGCCGGCTGCACCCGATGGCCGACCGGAGCCGGGTTCGGCTTACCGTTGCGGAAGGCCCGGCGGGAGCCGCCGCGCCCCCCGTCGCGGCGGACGAGTCGCGCCTGGAGCAGGCGCTCGTCAACCTGGTGCACAATGCCATCAAGTTCAGCCATCCGGAAGGAGAGGTGACCCTCGCCTGGGAGCCCAGGTCCGGCTACGTGCGCTTCCTCGTCAGCGATCAGGGGATCGGGATTCCCGCGAGCCACCTGGGCCGCATCTTCGAGCGCTTCTACAAGGTGGACCGCTCCCGCGCACGGGAGCGTGAGCAGGAGACCCGCGACGAGGAGCTTCGCACCGGCAGCGCCGGGCTGGGCCTGGCAATCGTGCGCCACATCGCGGAGGCGCACGGCGGCGCAGCAGGCGCGGACAGCCAGGAGGGAAAGGGCAGCACGTTCTGGATCGACGTTCCGGTGGCCACCGCGAGCGACCGGTAGCACACGAAACCTGGCAGGTCTGGAAGGGAAGGATGGGAAAGGGAAAGCGCAAGAACCCGCACGGGCCGGCGGAGCTGCTCGTGGTCGAGGCGGAGGAGTTCCCGACCGCCGTGATCGTCGAGCTGTGGCACCGCAACGCCAAGGGCAAGCGCGAGTTCCTCGACAGCCGGCGCTACGACACCGGTGACGATCCCGTGGAGAGCGCGGCCGCCGACTGATCTCCGCGCCCGACGGCCTGCCCGCCGCATGACCCTTCGGGCGCATCAGCGGGCGACGCCGGTTTGTCCCGTCGTCGAGCCGGCGAGTATCCTTGCGCCGGCAACGAGTGCCACGCGGCTCTCGTTTTGCCCAGACGCAGGACCACGAACGAGCTGTGACCCGCCAGACGACCACATCCGAGGATGAGCACGCCGACGAGCGGCTCACGGCCTGGGGCACCTTCCTCCGGGCCCACGCGCGCATCACCCGCGTTCTCGAGCACGAGCTGCAGTCCGAGCAGGATCTCTCGCTCGCCGACTACGACGTTCTCTACCAGCTCGCCGCCGCCGATGGGTGCCGCCTGCGCATGAGCGACCTGGCGGAGCGCCTCGTCCTCTCCCGCAGCGGGGCGACCCGGCTCGTGGATCGCCTGGAGTCCGACGGCCTGGTCCAGCGCACGAGTTGTGCCACCGACCGGCGTGGCCTGTGGGCGCACCTGACCGATGCCGGCCTGGCCCGTCTCCGCGACGCAGCGCCCACCCACCTGCGCGGCGTCTGCGAGCACTTCCTGGACCGGATCCCCTCGCGCGAGCTCGAGCGGCTGCAGCGGACCCTGGAGCGCGTCGCGGAGGACTGAGCCCCGCGCTGGCTCACCCTGACCGATCGCGACCCACGTTCCCCGGGTCAGGCGACGCGGACGCGCGTCGGTCGGATGCGGATGGGGACGCTGAAGTCGCGCGCGGTCTGCGCGACGTCCATGCCCCAGTGATCGTGCGGCTCCGCGTACTTCGCCCGGTAGCGCGCGTGGACGTCCGACGCCGGGATGGTCGGGTCGATCACGGCCGTGCCCTCGACGACGAGCCAGTGGTCGCCGTACGGGTCGGACTGGAGATGGAATGACACCCGCGGCGAGTGGGCGATGTTGCGAATCTTCAGCGTGTCGGGCCGGCTGTAGAAGAACAGGTCGGCGCCGTCTCGCAGGAACGAGATGAGGGACGACTGGACGCGTCCATCCGGCGCGACTGTCGTCAACCACGCGACGATGTCGTGCTCGATGTGCTCCCGTGCCCAGGCCGCCTCGGCTCGAGCGAGTGCGACGGTCAGCACATCGCCGGTCGACTGGTCGGTTCCGGTCATCGGTCGCTCCTGGGTCACTGCGGCCAGAATAGCCCCGCCGAAGCCAGCGGCTAGGGCCACCCGGCGCCCGGCGACGAGACGTCGAGCGCGTAGATGCGGCCCGTCCGGGTCTGGCCGCTCATGAGGGCGCGCGGGTCGGAGTAGTCGGCAGCGACCATGTACAGCGTCCGCCGCTCGCGACCGCCCAGGGCGCAGGCGAAGCAGGCGCGGTCGAGCTGCACCTCGGCAAGCTGCTCTCCACCCTCGCGGACGCGGACGCA
>CAYVLM010000373.1:0-2288 GCA_964452225.1 uncultured Steroidobacteraceae bacterium
CTGCTCCGCCTGGCGGCCGCCGTCGAGCGCGGCAGCGAGCACCCGATCGCCGAGGCGATCGTGCGACGGGCCGAGGCCGATGGCCTCGAGGCCGGGACCGTCGACGGCTTCACCGCGGTGCCCGGCCTGGGCGCCACGGCCCGCACCGACGGGAGCCTGGCCAGGGTCGGCTCGGCTCGGCTGCTGGCCGATGCCGGGATCGAGGTGGAGCCGCTGCAGGCGGTCGCCGACCAGGCCGAGGCGATCGGGCAGTCCGCGGTCTACGTTGCCCGCGACGGGGCGCTGCTTGGCGTGATCACCGTGGCCGATACCGTCAAGGACGAGTCCGCGGAGGCGGTGACGCGCCTGCGCGCCGCCGGGCTCGAGGTGTGGATGATCACCGGCGACCGCCGCGGCGCGGCCGCCGCCATCGGTGCAGCGGTGGGAATCGGACCCGATCACATCCTGGCCGAGGTGCTCCCGGAGCAGAAGGCGGCCAGGGTCGCCGAGCTGCAGGCGTCGGGCGCCGTGGTGGCCATGGTCGGCGACGGCATCAACGACGCGCCGGCCCTGGCCCAGGCCGACCTCGGGATCGCCATCGGCACCGGCGCCGACGTGGCGCTCGAGGCGAGCGACGTCACCCTGGTGGGCGACGACCTGCGCGGGGTCTCTGCGGCGATCCGGCTCTCGCGGGCGACCATGCGCACCATCCGCCAGAACCTGGGCTGGGCCTTCGGCTACAACGTCCTGCTCATCCCGATCGCCGCCGGCGCGCTCTTCCCGCTCACCGGCTGGCAGCTCTCACCGGCGCTCGCCGCGGGGGCCATGGCCTTCTCGAGCGTGAGCGTCGTGTCCAACTCCCTCCGCCTGCGGCGATTCCGCACCGCGTGAGGCGTTCCATCCTTTCCGCAGCCAACCGCAGCCGATTGAGGAGATCACGAAGACCGATGACCGAGATGCAGACCCCAGCGATGGCCAAGGACCCCGTCTGCGGCATGGAGGTGAACCCGGAGGTGGCGACCGCCAAGGGGCTGACCGCCGAGCACGAGGGGACGACCTACTACTTCTGCGGGAAGGGCTGCCAGCTCGACTTCATGGACGATCCGCGACCGTACTTCGAGCCGGGCTACCAGCCGAAGATGTAGCCCGGCTCACCGCCGTTTGCGGACGGCGGAATGGGGATGGCGAGCGGGGGTAGACTCACGCTCGCATGTCCCTCATCGGTGCGCGCGCCCTCACCCACCGCTACCCCGGCGACGTGCTCGCCCTGGATGCCCTGACCCTCGACGTCGAGCCGGGAGTCATTGGGCTGGTCGGCGCCAACGGCGCAGGCAAGAGCACGTTCATCAAGATCCTGCTGGGCCTCCTGGAGCCGACCGCCGGCGAGGCCTCGGTCCTGGGGCTCGACGTGCGACGCCAGGGGACGGCGATCCGAGCGCTGGTCGGCTACATGCCCGAGCACGACTGCCTGCCCCCCGACGTCTCGGGCACCGAGTTCGTGACCCACATGGGACGCATGTCGGGCCTGCCGAAGTCGGCCGCCAGGGAGCGCGCCGCCGACGTCCTGCGCCACGTGGGACTCTACGAGGAGCGCTACCGGCCCATCGGCGGCTATTCGACCGGCATGAAGCAGCGGGTCAAGCTGGCCCAGGCGCTGGTCCATGACCCCAAGCTGTTGCTCCTCGACGAGCCGACCAACGGGCTCGATCCGGCCGGTCGTGACGAGATGCTGCGCCTGATCCGGCGCACCGGGCTCGAGTTCGGGATCGCGACCCTGGTCGCCAGCCACCTCCTGGGGGAGATCGAGCGGGTCTGCACCTTCCTGCTGGCGATCGACTCGGGGAGGCTCCTGCGGGCCGCGCCCCTTGCGACCTTCACCGAGCACACCGGGACGCTGGCGGTGGAGGTCGAGGACGGGTCGGAGGCGCTCGCGGCCCGTCTCACGGCGGGCGGGCTGCAGGCGGTCGCCGACGGGCGGCTGGTGCTCGTGGATGCCGAGTCGGGCCAGCCCTACGACCAGGTGCGCGACGCGGTCGACGCGCTGGGACTGGCGCTCGTGCGCCTCGAGCAGCGCCGGCACCGGCTTGAGGACCTGTTCCGCGACGAGGCATCCGGCGAGGCAGGCAATGACGCCGCCTGAGCCGATGGCGGCCGCCCCGGTGCCCGCGACCGCGGACGCGAACGGTCGCTATCGCCTGCCCTTGCAGCCCGGCATGCACGCGCTCCATGCGACCGCTCCGGGTTACATCGGCATGACCCACGCTTACCAGCATCTTGCCGGCTCGACCTGGATCATGCTCGACTTTGAG
>CAYVLM010000374.1:0-2248 GCA_964452225.1 uncultured Steroidobacteraceae bacterium
GCCCACCAGCCACGGGAAGAGCGGGAAGAAGACGATGTACAGCGGCAGGTCGCCGGGGAAGGCCCGCAGGTAGCCGTCGATGGTGAGCACCCCCGGATCGGTGGCGCGGTAGCCGAGGACGGCGAGGTCCTGGTAGTGCGGCGCGTCCCACCGGTTCCAGGTGGCCAGGATGTCGATGGGGGAGCCTATGGCGCCCCCGGCGAGCACGACGATCGCGAAGATGCCGAGGCCCAGGACGAAGAGCTTGACGAGGAGCGTCAAACCCACGAGCTGCAGGTCGGCACGCTCGAGCCAGCCGGTCAGGAGCGGGATGCGCGTTCGCGGTGCAGCATCGGTCGCAGGGGAAGGGATCACGCCGGAAGTGTAGGCGGCGGGACGACTGTCGCTGGTTGACGCATCGGTCCATCCCGCTGGACTGATCAGATGGCGTCCTGGTTCGCGTTAGACGGCTCCAGCGGGCGTCGCCGCCCCAAAAGGAACCTTCTGCACGCTCAGGTGGAGCCCTCCGCGGCCCCCGCATCGGACCCCCGAGGTGTCTAACGCGCATCACCGCAGCAGATGACAAGTCGGGCGCGATGCGGCGTGGGAGCCGATGCGGCGTGGGAGCCGATGCGGCGTGGGAGCCGATGCGGCGTGGGAGCCGATGCGGCATGGTGCCGGAGGTCCCGAGACAGGTGACCAGTGACCCTAGGGTCACTGGCCCGGGGCCCTCCACGCTGCAACAGTTCACCAACAGCAACAGGAGGCTCGGCAATGCCCCGACGGATCGTGATCATGGGTGCGGCCGGTCGCGACTTCCACAACTTCAACGTGGTCTACCGCGACGACCCGGAGTCGGAGGTGGTCGCCTTCACTGCCACCCAGATCCCGGGGATCGCCGGGCGCCGATATCCGGCGAGTCTCGCGGGTGCCCGCTATCCCCAGGGGATCCCGATCCTGCCGGAGGCGGACCTGGAGCAGATCGTCCGCCGCTTCGAGGTCGACGAGGTCGTCTTCGCCTACAGCGACGTCAGCCACCTGACGGTGATGCACGCCGCATCGCGCGCCCTGGCCGCCGGCGCCGACTTCGCTTTGCTGGGACCAAACCGCACGGCGCTCCCCAGCCGCAAGCCGGTGATCAGCGTCTGCGCGGTCCGTACCGGCTCGGGAAAGAGCCAGACGACGCGCTACCTGGCCGGGCTGCTGCGCGACGCCGGGAAGCGTGTTGCGGTGGTGCGTCACCCGATGCCGTACGGCGACCTGGAGGCGCAGCGCGTCCAGCGCTTCGAGACCTTCGCCGACCTGGCCACCGAGCACACGACCATCGAGGAGCGCGAGGAGTACGAGCCGCACATCGCGGCCGGGCACGTGGTCTTCGCCGGCGTCGACTACGGCGCCATCCTCGAGCGGGCCGAGGCAGAGGCGGACGTCATCCTGTGGGACGGCGGGAACAACGACCTGCCGTTCTATCGGTCCAACCTGCACATCGTGGTCGCCGATCCGCTGCGCGTCGGCGATGAGCTGCGCTACCACCCGGGCGAGACGAACCTGCGACTGGCGAACGTGGTGGTGATCAACAAGATCGACTCCGCGTCGCCCGAGCAGCTCGAGACGCTGCACGCCAACATCGCGGGGGCCAACCCGCACGCGGTGGCCCTGGAGGCGCGCTCCGAGCTCCACACCGATGCGCCGATCGCCGGGCTTCGGGTGGTGATCGTGGAGGACGGGCCGACCCTGACCCACGGCGAGATGACGTACGGCGCCGGGGTGGTGGCGGCGCGGCGCGAAGGGGCCACGGCGGTCGACCCGCGCCCGTACGCGGTCGGCAGCATCGCCGAGGTGCTGGCGCGCTATCCCCGGCTGGAGTCGCTGATTCCGGCCATGGGCTACAGCGACGCGCAGGTCGCCGAGCTGCGGGCCACCCTAAAAACGGTCCCGGCCGATGCGGTACTGGCCGCCACGCCCATCGACCTAACCCGGGTAATAAGCATCGAGAAACAGATCATCCAGGTCCGATACAACCCAACCCTCAGGGAGCCGGAAACGCTGCGCCACCTCGTGGAGCAGGCGCTCAGCGGGCGAGAGGTGGGCAGCGCCCTGGCCGGCGCCGTCTGACGCGCGGTGGACCGCCACCGGGGCGGCTGCTAAGATCGAGCCTCCTCAGGCCCGCGCGAGGCGGGCGAATCGTCGGTCGGGGCGTGGCGCAGGTGGCTAGCGCGCAGCGTTCGGGACGCTGAGGTCGGAGGTTCAAGTCCTCTCGCCCCGACCA
>CAYVLM010000375.1:0-2241 GCA_964452225.1 uncultured Steroidobacteraceae bacterium
CCGATCGCCGCAGCCCCGGCGGTCAGCACGGCCGCCGCCTGCAGCTTGTCGTCGGTGCCCGAGAAGATGGTGATGGCGAGGGGTTCGTCCATCGGCTGCTGGTACCTCGCTTGGGTCGTGGTCAGCGATCGGCTCCTTCGACGACCGTTGGTCGGTCGAAGTGCTCGTCCTCATCGAGCTGATACAGGTCTGTCAGGCGCTGCAAGCGCCGCTCCAGCACCCCGCGCATCAGGCCGCACGCGGTCACGATGGCGGGGTCGGTGAGCCGGTAGCGGACCTCCCGTCCGACGCGGGCTCCCTCGACGACGCCGGCCGTTCGCATGAGCGCCAGGTGCTGGCTCAGGTTCGGCTGCGCGATGCCCATCTCGGCCGCCAGGCGACCGACTTCATGCGGGCCCTCGGCAAGCCGGTGGACGATCTCGAGTCGACGCGGGTTGGCGAGAGTCTTGAGGACCTCGGCCTGCAGTTCGTAGATGGCGTCCATGGGTAAACCATGGCAGGTATTCGCAGGTGCGCATCCGTGCTAAAGGTCGGGACCCGAGGGACCAGACGCCTGTCACCGTGGGGCCAATCGACCCGTGCCATTCGGTCTTCAGGCGAGCAGCTGCCGAACCTGTCGCACGATCTCGAGGTCCTCGCGCGCGGCGATGACCAGGCTACGGACCCGGGCTCCAGGATCCGAGATCTCGCGATCGCCTGCGCTCGCCGCGTCGTTGCGCTGCGCGTCCACCGTGACGCCGAGGAAGCCCAGGCCGTCCGCCGCGCGCGCCCGGATCGCGGCGGATCGCTCCCCCACCCCGCCGGTGAAGACCAGCACATCCAGCCCGTCCATCGCGGCGGTCATGGCCGCGATGGCCGCACGGAGCCGGTGCAGGTATACCTCCAGCGCGAGGTGGGCTTCCTCGGACCCGGCCGCCTCCGCTTCGAGGACGCCGCGCATGTCCGGGGTGCCCGCCAGGCCCAGCATCCCGGAGCGGCTCTCGAGGGTGGCCGCCAGCTCTGCCGGCGGGGTCCCTACGTGCTCCTGCAGCCAGAGGACGAGTCCGGGATCCACGCTGCCGGAGCGGGTCGCCATGACCAGGCCCTCGAGGGGAGTGAAGCCCATGGTGGTGTCCACCGATCGACCGCCGTGCACCGCCGCCAGCGAGGCCCCCGCCCCCAGGTGGCAGGTCACGATGCGCAGCTCGTCGAGCGGGCGCCCCACCAGCTCCGCCGCGCGGCGGGAGGCGTACGCGTGGGAGAGCCCGTGGAAGCCGAAGCGTCGCAGCGGCCAGCGCCGACGCCATTCCCGGGGGATGGCGTACGTTGCCGCCGCCGGCAGCAGGTCGGCGTGGAAGGCGGTGTCGAAGCAGCCAACCGCCGGCACGTCGGGCAGGACCGCGCTCACCGCGTCGAGGGCGGCGAGCGCCTTGGGCTGGTGAAGCGGCGCCAGGTCGGTCAGGGCCCGGAGTCGGGCAATCACCCCGGGGTCGATCCGAACCGGATCCCGGAACTCGACGCCGCCGTGGACGATCCGGTGTCCAACCGCGTCGACCCGCCCCAGCCGGGCAATGGCCGACTCGATATGCTCGCGCGAGGCGAGACCACCGGGCGCCGGCAGGTCGTCGCCGCCGGCGACCCGGTCTTCGGCATCGAGGAGGCGCAGCTTCAGGCTGCTGGAGCCGGCGTTGACGACCAGGACCCGCATCGACGTCGCCATCGGTCTCTCGCCCTCAGTAGGGCCAGGTCCAGTTGCGCACCTCCGGCAGGTCCTCCCCGTGCTCGCGCGTGTAGCGACGGGCCTCGAGGCGCCGGTCCACCATGGCCTGCCGGATGTGGCCGGCCCGGTTCGCCAGGCCCGGGACCCGGTCGATGACGTCGATCACCAGCCGGAATCGGTCCAGGTCGTTGAGCATCACCATGTCAAACGGCGTGGTGGTGGTGCCCTCCTCCTTGTACCCACGCACGTGGAGGTTGTCGTGGTTCGTCCGCCGGTAGGTGAGCCGATGGATCAGCCAGGGATAGCCGTGATAGGCGAAGATCACCGGCCGGTCGGTGGTGAAGAGGGCATCGAACTCGGCATCGGTCAGCCCGTGCGGATGCTCCGTCGTGGGCTGCAGGCGCATCAGGTCGATGACGTTCACGACCCGGACCTTCAGGTCGGGCAGGTGCTCGCGCAGGAGCGCCGCGGCCGCCATCGTCTCCAGGGTCGGCACGTCGCCGCAGCAGGCCAGGACCACGTCCGGCTCGCCGTCGCCATCG
>CAYVLM010000376.1:0-2239 GCA_964452225.1 uncultured Steroidobacteraceae bacterium
CGCATATGACAAGTCCAGCTCTGAGGAGTCGGAGGCTATGGCGAGGCCGATGCCGCCGTCGAGGTCGCGGCCTATGGCGAGGGGGACGGGCCCGGGGTCGTATCGGCGCCAACGAGCCGGTAGGTCTGGAAGGTCCCGTCCCCGCAGGCCAGCGCGATGACGCCCGGACGGTCCGTTCCGGCGGCAGACGGATCGGTGCCCGGCGGTCCGTACACGTCGCGGGTGGCCAGGCCGATGAAGGTGCTGCCGAGCGACACCGGCGCTCCATTTCCGTCCACTCGCGGGCTGGGTCCGGGGGTCCCGTCGGCGGCGTAGCTGCGGCTTCCCCAGCCGAGCGCCGACGGGCAACCGACCCGGGTGCTGGCCAGGTTCAGCGCGAGGATGCCGATCAGCACGAAGACGATCGAGCCGGCAGCGATGCAGCCGATGGCGCGTGCGTTCACGGGCGGTTGATCGAGAAGCGGGAGAACTCGCCCGATGCAGCCTCCCGGGCGGTGTCGACCGCGTCGACCCAGGCGCCCGGCGGGCCCGAATGGAGGAGGCGCTCGAGCGTGTCGAGGGCAATCGGGTCACCTTCGGCCAGCAGCTCGACGCTGCGTTCGTCCGGGTCGTTCATCACCCAGCCGGTGAGCCCCAGGGAATCCGCCTGGCGCACCACCCACCAGCGAAACCCCACGCCCTGCACGCGACCCGAGACCCGCGCGCGCATCCGCTGCCCCTGCTCGGGTGGGCTCATGAAACGGGCAGCTGGGGCCAGGCGAGCATCGCCGCGTCCAGCGCCAGGCGCGGCGACGCGTTCTGGGCAAGCCCGTCGTGGACCTGCTCCAGCAGGCCAAGGAAGACGGAGAAGGGCCGCCCACCCACGCGACGTGCTGCATCGGGCAGCTTCGGGATCATCTCCTCCGCGCCCGATGCGGCGGCGCGCCCGGCGGCGGCCACAAGCAGATCCCGCGCCAGGTCGCGCCAGGCCTCCACGATGGCCATCGCGGCGACCCGCTGCAGCGCGGCCGGGCTGCGCGCCGGCTCGCCCTCGTCGGTCACCACCCCGGGCGACCCGTCGGTGTCCGCGGACGGTCGTGCCCGCCGCGCTGCCTCGTCCAGGAGGTCGCGCGCCGAGCCAAGGCGGTCGGCCGCGCCCCGCTCCAGGAGGGCGAGCAGCTCTTCCTGCACTCGCCGCCGCCACTCGAGGTCATCGGCCCGGGTGGCAAAGCCCACGGCACGGCCCACAAGCCCCGACGAGATGCGGGCCAGCGCCTCGGCCTGGTCGCGCGGGAGCCGATGCTCGTCAATGAGCCACTCGACCAGCTCCGCGCGGGGTACCGGACCGATGCGCAGGGGCTGGCAGCGCGAGCGGATGGTGGGCAGCAGCTGGCTCGTGTCGGTGGCAACCAGGATGAAGCAGTGCCGATCGCCGGGTTCCTCGAGCGCCTTGAGCAGGGCGTTCTGTATCTGCTCGCCCGCGCGGTCGAGCTCCTCGATGAGGACCACGCGGCGGGTCCCGGCGATCGGCGCTCCGGCGGCGTCGACCAGCCAGCGGCGCGCCGCGGCGACGATGCTCTCGCCCGTCCCCCGGAGCTCGCGCCATCGCTCGGGCGAGCCAATGACCAGGTCGGGATGCGACCGGGAACGGGCCAAACGGCAACCCTCGCAGGCATTGCACGGTCGTTCCGGCACATCCACGGCGGTGCAGAAGACGAGCGCGAGCAGGTCGTCCACGAAGGTCCCCTTTCCGGCGCCCGCCGGTCCGTGAACCAGGAAGGTGCGCGACAGACGGTCGTCACGGGCGGTGTTGCGCGCCACGGCGCGGGCCACCGGCTGGCCCGGCGTGCGGAATCCCGGCTCGGCGATGGTCGGGGGCATGAGCGGAGTATAGGTTTCGACATTCCGGGGGCGGTCGCTAAGCGCCGGGTAAGCCGCCGGTCACGCGGCGCGCCGCATCCTAGTGCCGCGTTGCTCCGCCGGGTCGCGTCGGGCAGGCGCGGACGTCCGGCCGGCACCCGGCATCGTCGCTCCTCCGGCGGCCCGCGGAGCGCCATCAACGGGCGTCCGACCGTTTGCGAGGTCCAGGACGGCAGGTTCGCCGGGGAGCCGGCGCGGTGGCATACTCGTCCGTACGGGACAAGGCCGAACAGACAGGAGGAGGTGTCCCATGGCGAGCGTGCCGACCAAGACGGCCGACGAGCTCACGACGGCAATCCGCTCCCTCAAGCCAAAAGCCCCTTCGATGTCATGCATGAAT
>CAYVLM010000377.1:0-2235 GCA_964452225.1 uncultured Steroidobacteraceae bacterium
ACCTCGACCTGGCGGGCCAGGATGATGTGCTCGCGCGTCTGCGGCATCGGTCCGTCCGCGGCCGAGACGACGAGGATCGCGCCGTCCATCTGGGCAGCGCCGGTGATCATGTTCTTGATGTAGTCCGCGTGCCCGGGGCAGTCGACGTGGGCGTAGTGGCGGTTCGCGGTCTCGTACTCGACGTGGGCGATGGCGATGGTGATGCCGCGCTGCCGCTCCTCCGGAGCGTTGTCGATCGAGTCGAAGGCGCGGAAGTCGGCGCCGCCGGACAGTGCCAGGTACTTCGTGATCGCCGCCGTCAACGTCGTCTTGCCGTGGTCGACGTGACCGATGGTGCCCACGTTCACGTGCGGCTTGCTGCGGTCGAACTTCTGCTTGGCCATGAATGCGTTCCTTCGTCGCTCCTTGTATGTCGCCCAGCTCTTGGGCCCTAGCTCTTGGACTTCGCGATGAGCTCGCTGGCGAGGCTGCCCGGGACCTCGGAGTACCGGGAGAACTCCATCGAGTACACCGCCCGACCCTGCGTCATGCTGCGCAGCTCGGTGGCGTAGCCGAACATCTCGGCGAGCGGAACGTGCGCGCGCACCACGCGCGAGCTCCCGCGCTCGTCGATTCCGTCGATCTGCCCCCGCCTGCTGTTCAGGTTGCCGATGACGTCGCCCATGAAGTCCTCGGGCGTGGTCACCTCGACCCGCATCACCGGCTCCAGAATCACCGGACCGGCCTTGTCGACCGCGGCCTTGGCGGCCATGCTGCCCGCGATCTTGAACGCCATCTCCGACGAGTCGACCTCGTGGTACGAGCCGTCGATCAGCGTCGCCTTCACGTCGATCAGCGGGTAGCCGGCGATCACGCCGCTCGCGAAGGCGTCCCGGATCCCCTCGTCGACCGCCCGCCAGTACTCGCGCGGAACGGAACCCCCGACGATCTTGCTCTCGAACTCGTAGCCGGTTCCGCGCCCGAGCGGCTCCAGCGTGACCACCGCGTGGCCGTACTGGCCCTTGCCGCCGGTCTGGCGCACGAAGCGGCCCTCGCCCTGCGCGGCCTTGTGGATCGCCTCCCGGTAGCTGACCTGGGGCCGCCCCACGTTGGCCTGCACCTTGAACTCGCGCATCATGCGGTCGACGATCACCTCGAGGTGGAGCTCCCCCATCCCCGCGATGCGGGTCTGGCTGCTCTCCTGGTCGGTGCTGACCCGGAAGGTGGGATCCTCCTCGGCAAGACGCTGCAGCGCAAGCGCCATCTTGTCCTGGTCCGCCTTGGTCTTCGGCTCCACGGCCAGCTCGATGACCGGCTCGGGGAAGCTGATGGCCTCGAGGACGATGGGCTTCGACTCGTCGCACAGCGTGTCGCCGGTGAACGTGTCCTTCAGGCCCACCGCGGCGGCGATGTCGCCGGCGCTGACCTGGTCGATCTCCTCGCGGTGGTTGGCGTGCAGCTGGAGGAGACGGCCGATCCGCTCCTTGTGGCCCTTCGACGAGTTGTAGATGTACGAGCCGGTCTTGAGCGTGCCGGAGTACACCCGGAAGAAGGCCAGCTTGCCGACGTACGGGTCGGCCGCGATCTTGAAGGCCAGGGCGGCGAACGGCTCGCTCTCGTCGGTGTGGCGAACCGCCTCCCCCTCGCTGCGCGGGTCGATCCCGGTGACCGGAGGGACGTCGCGCGGGCTCGGCAGGAAGTCGATCACCGCGTCGAGCATGGGCTGGATGCCCTTGTTCTTCAGCGCGGAGCCGCACAGGACCGGCACGATCCGGTAGGCGAGCGTCCCGGCGCGCAGCGCACCGATGATGCGCTCGGGCGCGATGGGCTCCCCCTCGAGGTAGCTGTGCGCGATGTCATCGTCGAGATCGGCGAGCGCCTCGAGCAGCTTCTCGTGCCAGGCGGCAGCCTCGTCGGCGAGGTCGGCCGGGATCTCCCCGATCTCGATCTGGTCGCCGAGGTCGTTGCCGTAGGTGATGGCCTTCATGTGGATGAGGTCCACCACGCCGCGGAAGCGGTCCTCCATGCCCATCGGCACCTGGAGCGGCACCGGGTTGGCGCCGAGCCGGTCGCGGATCATGTCCACCACGTGCCAGAAGTCCGCCCCGGTCCGGTCGAGCTTGTTGACGAAGCAGAAGCGCGGCACGTGGTACCGGTCCGCCTGGCGCCAGACCGTCTCCGACTGCGGCTCCACGCCCGCGACGCCGTCGAAGACGACGACGGCCCCGTCGAGCACCCGGAGGCTGCGCTCCACCT
>CAYVLM010000378.1:0-2232 GCA_964452225.1 uncultured Steroidobacteraceae bacterium
CGCCGGCGGCGATCCAGCCGACGATCCTCGCGTCGGCGGTGTAGAGCTCGATCGGTGCCAGGTCGTGGCCGAGCGCCATGGCCATCGAGCCGGAGGTCGTGGCCGCGCCACCGCGGCGCCAGTTCCAGAAGGTCAACGGGCTCCTCCTGTGCAGGGGAACGAACCGCGGGCAGCGGCGGCTCGTTGGACACACGCTACCGGCCGCCGCGGTCGACCTCCATGCAACGAGAGTACTAGCGGCATGGTCCGGTGCCCGTGCGCACCGGAAAGGGGCTGGCATTCCGCGGCCGGTCGGAGTACAACCGGTCCATGCAGCGCACCACCCGGATCATCGTCGCGGTCCTGGCCCTCCTCCTGCTGGTGGCCGGCACCGCGCTCGCCACGCGGTCGACGAACGGTGAGCAGCACCGGTCGGCCGTCGCCGCCTCGCACCAGCCACGGAGCTCGACCGCGGACGATCCGTCCGAGTCGCCCGACAGCGACACGCCGACGACCGATTCGCCCGACACGAGCGAAGGCGCCCAGCTGAGCGACGACCACGCGAGCGTCCTGGTCGGCCTGCTGGCGGCCCAGGGGATCACCGCCACCGCCGACGAGCTCAAGACCCTCGCCGCGAAGTACGGCGTCGGTGGGGCGGTCCGGCTCGAGGCGTGGGCCGAGGCGACCGGGAAGAGCGTGACCGATCTGGCGTCCATGTACGACGCGGCCGGGGTCGGCTGGGGCGCCTTCGCCCACCAGCTCGAGCAGTCCGACAGCTCCCTGAACCTGGCGCCTGGCATCGGCTGGATCATGGGTCACGGGCACGGCAACGCAAACTCGCACGCGGCCGCCGCACCGGGCCAGGTCAAGAAGGGCAGCTGACGCGGGCCCCGGCTGCAGCCTGCTAGGCTGCGCCGGCGATGATCAGCATCGAGGATTTCGACCGCGTCGAGATGCGCGTGGGGCGCATCGTCGAGGCGCTGCCCTTCCCCGAGGCGCGCAAGCCGTCCTACCGCCTGCGGATCGACTTCGGACCGGACCTCGGCGAGCGGGTGAGCTCCGCTCAGCTGACTCGGAACTACCCGGCTCCGGAGGCGCTGGTGGGCAGGCAGGTCGTGGCGGTCGTCAACTTCCCACCACGCCGCATCGCCGGCTTCGCCAGCGAGGTGCTCGTCCTTGGCGCCATGGGGGAGGGCGACCAGGCAGGCGAGGTGTGGCTGCTCGGCCCCGACCCCGAGGCGCCGGAGGGAACGCGCATCGGGTAGCATCGGCCGCGATGCCCGAGATCACGACCGCGACGCCGGTGGCCGGTGCCGTGCCCGAGGGGATGCCCGACCCCAACGTCGTCCCGCCCCAGATCGCCCGTGCCGGCGACCCGTTCGCGCGCCTGCGAATCATCCATTTCCTCGCGCGTCTGCAGCGCAACGTGACCCTCCAGCTGCGCGACGTGGTGGCCGCCATGAACGCCGCCTTCCTCGACTGGTCGTTCTCGGAGAAGGTGGTCCTCTCCGAGCTGGTGCAGCTGCAGGCGAACTGGGGAATCAGCTTCCACGGTGACGACCGGATCGTGCTCGACCGCAACGAGCGGGGTCGGACGCTGCTCGTCGTCGACTCGACGCGGATGACCCCGTTCCTCGTGGCCGAGGCCCGGCGGGCCGCGGACGGCTGCGAGGAGGAGCTGCGGCGGTTCACCCTCGGCGACGGGGTCACCACCGACAACTGACGCGCAATCAAGCACACAACGGCACCGACCTGTCACCTGCTGCGGTGATGCGCGTTAGACAGCTCGGCGGCTGGAATGGTCAGACCGGGCAAGGTGCCGCGAGCGTGCGGACGGCCTGGGCCGACCATCGCACGGGCCCTGGAGCTGTCCGGTGCGCACCAGGACAGCATCTGACAACTCGCGCCATTCCCTGCCCGCACCGCGAAGCGACACGTCGCGCCAGGACAGCCGCTGAGGAGTCGAGGAAGAGGACCTAGACCCGGTCGGACCCTCCGGCCTGGCCAAGGGCGGGCTGCGGCTCGGCGCTCGTGCGGGGAGCGGCCATCGGCTCCGCCGCGGGGGCCCGCTCCTCCGGCGTCACCGCAACCGGGACGCGCCGCTGGCGAGGGCGAAATGGCGAGGACTCCGGGACGATCGGTCCGTTCGTCTCGGCAAGATCACCGGAACGGTACGCCTCCCAGACGGCCATGACCGTGTCGCGGTGCGGCCGGATGCGGCAGTGCTCGTCGCGGTTCGCCATCTCGTCGCAG
>CAYVLM010000379.1:0-1690 GCA_964452225.1 uncultured Steroidobacteraceae bacterium
GGATGCCAACCAGCAGACGGTCCAGAACAACCAGAGTCTCAACAAGCACAACAACCCGCAGTCGGCACGGCTGCAGATCAACGCGTCGACTGACAACGGTATCCCGCTGTCGGTGGCCGACGGTCCCGGAGTGACACCACCCACCGTCGCGAACAGCTGCGAGAGCGAAGCGATCGTGACCCAGTGGACGTCACTCAATGCGAACGACGATCACGACCTCACCACTCCGCTGCATGCAACCATCGTCGTCTACCACGGGGACAACCCGAACCAGGTCACGGGGATCTGCTGGGTGCACAAGGTCTGGTCGGGCAGCTCGTACACCTACGAAGCGACTCCGCTCCTGAACAAGTCCCAGGAAGACGGAGGGGCGCTCTGCAAGACCAATCCGCCGACCCTCACCGGACCGGATCCCGACACCCTGCCGTGCTTCTCTCTGAGCAGCAACGGCCCGAACCTGGTCATCGACTTCTACTCGTACAACAACGGGCACCTCGGTCAGTGGTGACCGCGTAGCACCCATTGCAGTTGCAACGTCCGGGCTTCGGCCCGGACGTTTCGCTTCCAGCGCCTGTCGGGGCCGCAGCTGCTACAGCTGCATGACGGTGGCGCGGTCTCCCTTGCGCTCCAGAAGGACAGCTGCCTGGCTCCGTGCGTCGGCCGCACCTCCGGCGTCTCCCAACGCTTCCAGCACCGCGCCCTGGTCCATCAGCACTTCCGCCAGCAACGTCGGAGAGTCCGACTCGTGCGCCACGTCGATCGCGTGCGTGATCGACCCACGCGCACCGTTCGCTCGGCCCGCTGTGGCATCCAGGCGTGCTCGGACCCCCTGAAGGATCGCCTGGGCTTCCACGTCATCTGCACCAGCAATGGCCTCCATGGCGCCCACCAGCGCCTCGGCCTCGTCGATGCGCCCCAGATCCGTGAGAACCCGAGACAGCAGCCCACCGACCGTTGGCAGCACGAACTTCTCCCCGATCGCCGACAGCTGGTCGTACGCCGTTCGGAACTCGCGCTCGGCGGCCTCCAGGTCGTTGGCGCGGAGCTCGATGTTCCCAGCGCCCATGCCCGCGGTGGCCACGAGGACCGTCGCTCCCAGGTCCTCGAGCCTGCGGCGAGCCTGGGTGACCAGTGCTCGAGCCTGGTCGAATCGGCGGTCCATCGAATAGAGCTGGGCCAGCAGCGCCTGAATCGAGGCGGCGATGCTCTGGTCCGTTGTGGCACGTTGCGCAAGCTCCTCGCAGCGCGGGATCGCATTGGCCACGGGTGTTGGACCGTAGAGGAGGGCCGCGGCCAGCGGATAGGCACTCTTGACTTCGGCGCGACGGTCGTTCGCGGCTCGGGCGTGCACCTGCACCTGTTCGAATGCCACCGCCATGTCTTCATTGCGGTTCGTGACGCCATACATCCCGGCGCGCTGCCGCCAGGCAAGCACCAGCCCGGGCTCGTCATGGGCGGCCTCGAAGATCGGTATCGCCTCGTCCACCGCTGCAGCCATACGGCTTGACCAATCGTCTCCCGCCCTGCCGGCGAAGACGTCGATGTAGAGCCGGAGAAGCCGCACCTTGACGGCAAGGGACGCGTCACCGAGAGCGTTGGCCCCTGCCTCTGCGTCAGTGAGCACGTCATATGCCTCGGGGAACTTGCCGACGTGCTGCAGCACCTCGGCCAGATGGGGCAGCAGCGCGAG
>CAYVLM010000379.1:1700-2222 GCA_964452225.1 uncultured Steroidobacteraceae bacterium
GGTCGCGCCGGTCACGGGTGGACACGGCCCGCTGGAGCAGGCTCACAGCCGCTGGGTCGTCGCCGCGAGCCGAGGCGCGGTGTCCCGCGCTGGAGAGCTTCTCTGAGGCCCGGTCGCCCACCCGTCGCGCGTGGTCGTCCACGGTGCCCAGCTCGGTGAGGTACCGGTACGCCTGCTCCAGGTGATAGCCGTGGATCTCCTCGAACTCCTGGCCTCGACCCTGGCGCAGGTTGAGCACCTCCGCCCAGTCCACGAACCGCACATGGAAGTCGGCCCGGGCGCGCTTGAGCAGACCGTTGTAGGCGGCGTCGCGGATCATGACGTGGGCGAACCGGAAGGCGACCTCCTCGGGCGTGCTGTCCGGGCTGGGCCTGATCAGCTCCTTGCGGCCGATCGTGTCCAGGCGGCCCGGCACCTCGGGTGCCGTGTCGACACCCACCAGCTCGGCGACGGCGTCCAGCGCAAAGGTCAGGCCAATGACCGATGCCGGCTCGATCACGCCCCGCTCCGGCTGCTCCAGCA
>CAYVLM010000380.1:0-2221 GCA_964452225.1 uncultured Steroidobacteraceae bacterium
GAGCCGCCGTCGACGGCGTAGTGCATGGGGATCACAATCCGGGGGCTGACCTGGGAGACGACCTCCGCCGCCTCGGCCGGCGAGATGGTGAACTGGCCGCCCGCCGGGACGAGCAGGACGTCGACCGGCCCCAGCTCGGCGAGCTGCTCCTCGGTGAGCAGGTGTCCCAGGTCGCCGAGATGACAGACGTGGACCCCGTCGACCTCGATCGCGAAGACCACGTTCTCGCCTCGCTGCGCGCCGCGCTCGCCGTCATGGAACGTCCGGACCCCGGTCACCAGCAGGTCGCGGAACTCGTACTCCCCGGGCCGGCTGAGCGTCAGCGCCGCCGTGATCGACCGCGTGTAGGCGTGGTCGGCGTGCCCGTGGGAGATGGTCAGCAGGTCGACGTCGTGCTTGCCCGCCACGAAGCCGGTGGCCGGCGGGCAGGGGTCGCAGATGACGGTGGCGTCGCGCCCCTTGAGGCGGAAGCAGGCACGCCCGTACCAGGTGATCTCCATCGGTCTGCTGATGGTAGCCGATGGGGTCGGTCGGCTTCGGGAGATAGCACGAGCGCCGGTGCCCGCCCAATGACACCGGCGCTCGAAGGAGGGAGGGTGGAGGTAGAAACCCGTCTGGATCTCCAACTCGCAGGATGGAGAGTACGGGAGGCAGGTGAATGCCAAACACCCAGCAACATAAAGAAACGTGAATCTTGCCGCGGCTACATCGACGGGGGCGCGCTGATCCCCATGAGTCCCAGCGCGTTCGCCAGGACGAGGCGGGTGGCATCCACGAGCGCCAGGCGGGCCGCGGAGCGGTCGGCATCGGCCGGATCGGGGCTCAGCACCCGGCAGTCGCGGTAGAACTGCGAGTAGAGCGAGGCGACCTCGTAGCAGTACCTGGGAAGCTCGTGCGTCTCGCGCCGCTCCGCCGCCTCCGACACGACCTCCGGAAGCCGAAGCAGCTCGCGGATGAGCGCCTGCTCGGCGGGATGTCGCAGCAGCTCAACGGCGTGCTCGGCAGACGCGGTGACCCCGGCCTCCGGAGCCATCCGGAGGATCGAGCTGCAGCGCGCGTGGGCGTACTGGACGTAGTAGACGGGGTTCTCGTTGCTCTGCCGCTTGGCGAGCTCGATGTCGAAGTCGATCCCGGTGGTGGTGGCGCGGGATCCGAAGAACCAGCGCGCGGCGTCCGGCCCGATCTCGGCGAGCAGCTCGTCGAGGGTCACGAACTCGCCAGCCCGCTTGCTCATCCCGACCTCGGCCCCGTCGCGGACGAAGCGGACCCAGGCGATCAGCAGCCAGTGGACGGCGGCGGCGTCGAAGCCGAGCGCGAGGGCCGCGGCGCGGTTGCGGGCCACGGTCCCGTGGTGGTCCTCACCCCACAGGTAGATGAGCTCATTGAAGCCGCGGCTGAACTTCTGGTCGAGGTATCCGATGTCCGAGGCGAAGTAGGTGGGGGCGCCGTTGGAGCGGAAGACGACCCGGTCCTTGTCGTCCCCGAAGGCGGTGGCCCGGAACCAGGTGGCGCCATCGGCCTCGTAGATGTAGCCGTCGGTGCGCAGGCGGTCGATCGCCCGGGCCACCCAGCCCGCGTCGTGGATCGAGCCCTCCGTGGTCCACACGTCGAAGTGCACCCCGAGCCGCTCCAGGCTCTCCTCGATCCCCGCCCGCACCCGCTCAGACGCCCAGCGCCCGAGCAGCTCGCCGGGGTCCGCGCCTTCAGTGGTCGCCTCGTCCCACAGGGAGGCCGCCACCTCGTTCGCGAGGTCACCGACGTAGTCGCCGTGATAGCCGTCCGGCGGAATCGGCTCGCTCCGCCGCAGCGCGGCGATCGAGAGGCCCAGGTTCCGGACCTGGGCGTTGAAGTCGTTGAAGTAGTACTCGCGAGTCACCTGGTGACCCACCCCGGCGAGAACGCGGCAGAGGAGATCGCCGACGAAGGCGCCGCGAGCGTTGCCCACGGTCAGCGGGCCGGTGGGGTTGGCGCTCACGAACTCCACGTTGATCCGCAGGGGCTGATCGACGGGCTCGGTCCCGAACGCCCCGCCGGCGGCAAGGATGTCGGCCACCTGGCCGGCGACCCACGCGGGATCGAGGCGGATGTTGACGAAGCCCGGAGGCGCTGCCTCCGCCGTGCCGATGCCGTCCAGGGCGATCGCCGACGCGAGCGCCCTGGCGATGCCCATCGGCGCGGTACGGGCCAGCGGCGCGAGCTGCATGGCGGCGTTCGTCGCGTA
>CAYVLM010000381.1:0-2218 GCA_964452225.1 uncultured Steroidobacteraceae bacterium
GGCGAGAAGCCCGCCGACAGTCTGGAAGGAATTCAGGCAGCCCGTGCGCGAGCGCGAATGGAGGGTGAGAGCCAGCCGGAGTGACCGGCCTCAGCGCCAGACCGGCGCGTACGGGTGCTCGCCGCGGACCGGATCCTGCTCGGCGAAGCGCTCGAAGCGGTACGGATGGAGGTCGGCGCCCGTCGTCTCCCCGTCCAGGATCAGCTCGGCCAGGCCGCGACCGACGGCCGGGGAGATCTTGAACCCGGTTCCGGAGAAGCCGCAGTCGAGGTAGAAGCCCTCGGGACCCGCGGGTCCGATGATCGGGTGCTGGTCCGGAGTGATCCCGTCCTGCCCGGAGTGGGCGCTCTGGAGCCCGGCAGTGGCGAAGGCGGGCAGGCGGATGCAGAGTCGCTCGGCGGCCCGCTCCACGAAGCCCGGAGCGGCCGCATCCACGGGCCGATCCGGATCGTCCGCCAGCTCGTTGCCGTCCTCGAGGCCGATGAGCGTCAGGTTCGCGCCCTCGGGGCGGATGTAGAAGGCATTGGCGAAGTCGATCATCGCCGGGTGCGCCGGGACGTCGTCCGGCCGCCGGACATACGCGACGTCGTGCCGCCACACGACGATCGGCAGCTCCAGGCCGACCATGGCCGCGACCCGTCCGGCCCAGGCGCCGGCCGCGTCGATGACGATGGCTGCGTCCCACGAGCCGCGCGGCGTGTCCACCCCGATCACCCGGCCCCCCTCCGTCCGCACCGCGGTGACCGGCGCGTTCTGCACGAGGCGGGCCCCGGCCGCGACCGCGGCGGCAAGCAGGGAGGTGGTGGTGGTCGTCGGATCGGCGTACCCCGAGTCCGGCTCCCAGGCCGCGAGCGTGAACCCGTCGAGGGCGATCCCCGGCACCAGCTCGGCGAGCTGCCGGGCATCGAGCAGCTCGGTCACGATTCCCACCCGGTTGAGCATGGCGACGTTCGCCCGCAGCGCCTCAAGCTCCTCCTGCGGCACGAGCTGCAGGAAGCCGGTCCTTACGAAGCCGGCGTCGCCGCCGACCCGCTCGGCCCAGCTGCGGAAATAGTGGTACGAGCCCAGGGCCAGGCGGGCATCGGCCTCCACGTCGTAGTGCATCCGGACCAGTCCGGAGGAGCGTCCCGTGGCGCCCGATGCCGCCGTTGATCGCTCCAGGACCACCGGACGCAGCCCGCGCTCGGCGAGATGGAAGGCGACGCTGGCGCCATGGACGCCGGCACCGATGACGATCGCGTCGGCCACGTCAACCATTCCCGGCATGGTTGTCGGGTGGACCGCATTGCCCGAAGGGCCGTTCGTCCCGGTTGTCCCGGGACGTTCAGCCCGCGGCGAACCGCTTCGTCGTCAGGCGCATCACCCCCGCCCAGAGAAGCGCGGCGGGAAGGAACAGCACGATCGCGGGCAGGATCAGCCCGCTGAGGGCGAGGAGGGCGGCGTGGAACGGCTGGGCGGGAGTGGAGGCCAGCGTTCCCGCCACCGCCAGCCGCGCCGCGGTCCAGACCAGCACCCACGCCGCATAGGCGCCGACCATGAGGAGCACGGCGATCACGGCCGTCGAGACTGTGCCATCCGCGGCCCGGCGGGCCGCTCGATACCCGATCAGGCCCGCGGCGAGGATCGATCCTCCGGCCACGGCGGCGGCGAGCCATCCGGGACCCTGCACGAAGGCATAGCTGAGCACCTCCTTCTCGATCGCGAAGGCGTTGCCGGTGATCGTTCCCACCCAGCGCATCACGGCCATCGCCAGCCCCGCGACCAGCGCGGCTGCGAGGGCGCCGATGATCCGAACGCTCACCCCCGCAGGTACCCGAGGTCGAGCGGTCGCGGCACGATCCCGAAGGCGGACTCGAACGCGTCGAGGCGCGTGAAGTTGTTGGTCCGCAGGGAGCGGACCTGGTCGTGGCTGACCGGGAAGATCGGCAGGATCCGGTCCGTGACGAGGGTGATGGCCTCGAGGAGTGGAATCGGCATGTTCAGCATCAGGCGGCGCTTCCCGGTGGCGGCCATCGCCGCCGCGACGATCTGGCGGTAGGTCAGGTGCTCGGGGCCGCCGAGCTCCACGACGGTGCGGGACCGATGGGGCTCAGACACGCAGCGCTCGATGGCGATCGCCAGGTCGTCCACGGAAAGCGGCTGGAAGCGTGCCGAGCCGTCACCCGGGATGGCCACCACTCCCGGAGACCACCAGGTCAGGGTCGTCCGGATCAGCGTG
>CAYVLM010000382.1:0-2210 GCA_964452225.1 uncultured Steroidobacteraceae bacterium
GCTGCGGCTGCGGATCATCGAGGCCCAGGAGGGGGAGCGCCAGCGGCTGGCCGAGGAGGTGCACGACGGCCCCGCGCAGGTGCTGACCAACGCCATCTTCCAGGTCGAGTACCTGGACCGGGTCCTCGAGGGATCAACCCGCTCGGCGCATGCCGAGCTCGCCTTCCTGCGGACCATGCTGCGTAACGGGCTCGACGAGGTGCGCAGCTTCATCGCCGAGCTGCGGCCGCCCGCCGTGGACCTGGGACTGGCCCAGGCGCTGCGGGACCGCGCCGCGGAGTTCGGTGAGCGCCACGGGATCGCCGTCAGCGTGGCGGTCAACGGCATCGACGCCCGGCTCAGCCCGGACGCCAAGGCCTCCGTCCTGCGGATCACGCAGGAGGCGCTCCAGAACGTGCGAAAGCACTCGGCCGCCACCGAGGTCACGATTGCCATGGAGGGCGACTACCTGACCATTGCCGACAACGGACGGGGATTCGACGTCATGCGGCTCGCGACGGGCGTGAGCCGGAACTTCGGTCTGCAGTTCATGCGAGAGCGGGCCGAGCTGATGGGGGCATCTCTGCAGATCGAGTCACGCCAGGGCGAGGGGACGCGGATCCTGCTCCGCCTTCCCGATAATGCGCGCTGACGGGGCGACATCGGCCAGCGAGTGAAGGAGCAGATCGTGGTGGAGCAGAAAGCGGTGGAGCAGCAGAAAGAGGAGCGACGGCGCGGAGGCGACCGGCGCAACCAGGGGGTCAAGACCCGGATCGTGATCGTGGACGGGCACACGCTCTTTCGGCGCGGTGTCCGCAACATCCTGGAGCTCGAGTCCGACATGGAGGTGATTGGCGAGGCCGGCAACGGCCGCGAGGCGATCGCCCTGGTCGAGGAGCTCACCCCGGACGTGATCCTCATGGACGTGGGCCTGCCCGCGCCGAACGGGATCGAGACGACCCAGCGCATCAAGCGCGAGCTGCCGCACACCGGGGTCGTGGTGCTCGCCTCCAACGACGACGAGGACCAGCTCTTCGAGGCCATCAAGGCCGGCGCCGCGGCCTACGTCCTCAAGGACATCGACCCGTCCGACCTGATCGCCATCATCCGGCGCGTCCGGGCCGGCGAGTACCTCATCAACGACAAGGTCTTCGCCAAGCCGTCGGTCGCCAGCCGGGTGCTCAAGGAGTTCCGCGAGCTGGCGGTCTACGGGTCCGATGCCCAGCCCATCTTCGCGCCGCTCTCGCCGCGCGAGGTGGAGATCCTGGACAACATCGCCCAGGGGATGACGAACAAGCAGGTCGCCTACGCGCTGACCATCAGCGAGCAGACGGTGAAGAACCACATGTCGTCCATCCTCCGCAAGCTCTCGGTCAACGACCGGACGCAGGCGGTCGTGTACGCCATGCGCCAGGGCTGGATCAAGATCCCCGACGATTGACCCCACCCAGCTCGGGCATCGTGCAGTCCTGCAAGGCGCGCTGCAAGGCGAAGGCCCTACAGTGACGGCACCGATGTCGACGCCACGATTCAGCTCGCTCTTCCGGCGCCGGCCCCAGGCCGGCGCCGACGAGTCCCCGCCCGAACCTGCCCTGCCGCCCGTCCCCGAGGGGCAGGTCCTGCGGCAGCTGGACGCCTACCTGGAGGGCGCCCGCGCGGCGGTGAACCTCATCGGCCCGCCGGGCCGCGTCAGCGACATCCTCAACCAGGACGCCGACATCCGGGTCCAGGTCGCCGGCTCCGGCGGCGAGCCCGTCTCCCCGGACGACCTGCTCGTCCTCGTCCCCTCCGACGAGGGGGGTGATCCCCAGCGCCGTCTTCACCGGCCGGGCCGGCCGGTCCGTGTGCTGGTTGGTCCCTACGAGGTGACCGGCGACGCGCACATCCCGCCCGGCGCGCAGCCCACCGGCTTCCTGCTCCGCGCGAACCTCCGCTTCGTTGCCCTCACCCGGGGCGTCATCCGCGACCGGACCGGCCAGACGGAGGACCTGCACGCGCCGGTCCTCATCGTGAACCTCGCGCGCGCGGATCGTTTCCGCGACGTCACGCCGGACGACCAGCCCTAGCTCCTCCGGCCGGTCCGGCTCCGGCTGGTCCGGGCTCCGACCGGTCCGGCTTCCCTGTTTCCTCTCCCGACTTGTCACCTGCTGCGGTGGTGCGCGTTAGACCACTCGGTGGCCCACGGAAGGCGCTCGGGTTGCCGCGGGTGAGCGTGCCGGACGGCTGGTCCG
>CAYVLM010000383.1:0-2208 GCA_964452225.1 uncultured Steroidobacteraceae bacterium
TGGTGGGCCCCGGTGAGAACGCCGGCGCGCTCGACATCGGCGACGGGCTCGCGGTCGTGTTCAAGGTGGAGTCGCACAACCACCCGAGCGCGGTCGAGCCCTACCAGGGCGCGGCGACGGGCGTGGGCGGCATCATTCGCGACATCTTCACCATGGGCGCGCGACCGATCGCGCTCCTCAACGGCCTCCGCTTCGGGCCGATCGATCCGGCGGACGATCCCTCCGGCCGCACCGATGCAATGGCTGCCGGCCGCAACCGCTACCTGCTCGGCGGCGTGGTTGGGGGGATCGCGGGGTACGGCAACTGCATCGGCATCCCGGACGTCGGCGGCGAGCTCTTCTTCGATGCCGGCTACAACGGCAACCCGCTCGTGAACGCGCTCTGCCTGGGGATCGTCCGCCACGACGAGATCACCCTGGCCCGTGCCGCCGGCCCGGGCAACGCCCTGCTCCTCGTCGGCGCCGACACGGGGAGGGACGGGATCGCGGGCGCCAGCTTCGCCAGCGCGGCCCTCGGGCCCGACCGCGACGAGCGACGACCCGCGGTCCAGGTCGGGAACCCGTTCCTTGAGAAGCTGCTGATGGAGGCATGCCTGGAGCTGTCCGCCTCGGACGCGGTGGTGGCCATGCAGGACCTCGGCGCGGCGGGCCTGACCTGCGCGCTGGCCGAGGTCTCGGCTCGCGGCGGCTGCGGCGCGGAGGTTGACCTGGACCTGGTGCCTCGTCGCGCGGAGGGGATGACGCCCTACGAGGTGCTGCTCTCCGAGTCACAGGAACGGATGCTGATCGTCGTGCGCGCCGGCCGCGAGGCGGAGGTGACTGCCGTCTTCGACCGGTACGAGCTGCACGCCGTGCCCATCGGCCGGGTCATCGCCGAGCCGGTGGTGCGGGCCCGCTCGGGCGGCCAGGTCGTGTGCGAGGTGCCGGGCCGCGCCCTGGCGGACGAGGCGCCCCGCTACGTGCTGCCGGCCTCTCCCCCGGCGAGCCTCGAGGCGCGCTGGTCGATGCCGCTCGAGTCGCTGGCCGACGAACCCGCCGCGGCTGCCACCCTGCTCGAGCTGATCGGGGGCACCAACGCGCGGAGCCGGAAGCCCGTGTGGCGACGGTACGACCACATGAACGGCACCAACACCCTCGTGGGACCGGGGGCCGGCGACGCGGCCGTGCTCCGGATCAAGGGCACCGCGCGGGCCATCAGCGTCGCCCTGGACGGTCCCGGGCGCCTCGGGGCGCTCGATCCGAGGCTGGCCGCGAGCAGCGCGGTCGCCGAGGCCGCCGTCAACGTGGCCTGCACCGGGGCCGTCCCGATCGGCGTGACGAACTGCCTCAACCTGGGGTCACCCGAGCCGCCCGAGGGATACTGGGCGCTCTCGGAGACCGTGGCCGGGCTGGCCGATGCCTGCCGCGCGCTGGAGCTGCCGATCGTGTCCGGCAATGTCTCCCTCTACAACGAGACGCACGACGGGCCGATCCCGCCCACGCCCCTCGTCGGCGTCGTCGGCCTGCTCGAGGACCGCAGCCGGGTGCTGCGAATGGCGTGGGCCGATGGCGACGAGATCTGGCTCCTTGGTGGCGACGCCGGCGAGCCCGGGGCGCTCGCCGGATCCGAGCTCGCCTGGCGCCGGGGGCTGCAGGGTGGCCGGCCGTCGCTCGACCTGGGTGCCGTGGCATCCGTGGTCCGCCTCCTCCCACGGCTCGCGGCCGAGGGGCTCGTCACCGCCGCCCACGACTGCTCGGTCGGCGGCCTGGGCGTCGCGCTGGCCAGGATGGCGATCGCGTCGGGGACCGGTGCGCGCATCGGCCTCCCGCCGGAGATGGCCCTGCATCCGACCGCGGCGCTGCACGGCGAGCGCGCCGGCCGGGTGCTGGTGGCGACGGGTCGCGGATCCGAGATTTCGGCCGCCGCCGCAGCGGCCGGGGTCGCTGCCCGGCCGCTCGGGAGGGCGGCAGGTCCTGAGCTGGTGATCGCCGTCGCCGGATCTGAGATGCGTGTCGGGGTGGGGGCGCTCGAGGCCGCCTGGCAGCAGCCGCTCTAGGCGGCTCCCCTGTCACTCCCGTTCGACGCGTCGGACGGCCCCGGCCTGTCCCGGCCACCGGTCTCGTCCACTCCCAGGCCCATGGCGCGCAGGATCGGGTCGTCCGCCGGCTGGATCGTCGTCCGCCGCCGGATCGACCGCTGTTCAGCTTCGCGCCGCGCCCGCCCGCGAC
>CAYVLM010000384.1:0-2206 GCA_964452225.1 uncultured Steroidobacteraceae bacterium
CGCGAGCGGCCACTCGCCGCGCCGGCCGTGGACGCTGGCAAGGCGCTGCTCGAGGCGCCAGGCGTCGCGTGGCCCTGCCAGCGCGGCTGCGGCCTCGTAGGCGGCCACCGCGTCGTCGTACCGACCGAGACGGGTCGATTCATCCCCGATCCGCTCGTGGAGCGGCCCCGGCGACACCGGGTCCAGGGCCAGGGCCGCGCGATACAGGTCGAGCGCCTCGTCGTGGGCAAAGACGGCGGCGGCCTGGTCCCCCGCGATGAGCAGGTGGCGCGCGGCGCCCCGGTCGTCCCCCGATTCGCGCAGGTGCCGGGCGATGGTGGCCGCCAGCGCCTGCCGGGTTCCCCGGCGCGGGGTCGAGTGCTGCAGGGCCAGGGCGGCCCGGTGATGGAGCAGGCGGTGACGAGCCAGGCTGGCCGACGCGTAGGCGACCTCCCGGGTCTTGGCGTGGTCAAAGTCGTAGATGGGCGAGCCGTCGGCGGCGGCCGTCTCCGTGATGAGGCCCCGGGCCAGGAGCCGCTCGAGGGCGAGCGCCGTCTCCTCGGCGGACCGGCCGCTGGTGGCCCGCACCAGCTCGGCATCGAACGAGCGGCCCACGACCGCGGCGGCGACCAGCACCTGCCGGGTCACCGCGTCGAGACCCTCGATGCGCCCGGAGAGCAGCTCGCGGATCGGAGGTGGCAGATCGCCCGCGGCCCCGGCCGCGCCGGGCTCGGCGGACGCCGCGAGGTACTCCGCGATGAAGAAGGGGATCCCCTCCGTCTCGGCGTACAGGCGGTCCGCGTCCAGCTGCGTTCCGACCATCGCCGCGAGATCGGCCACCTCGGCCCGGGACAGACGAGCCGGATGGATCTCCACGAGGGACCCGCGCCGCCGCGCGGCGAGCAGCAGCTCGGTGAGCCGGTCCTGGTCGAGCTCCGGGGGCCGGCGTGCCAGCACCAGGCAGCAGCGGGCTTCCTCGACCCGCCGCGCCAGGAACCCAAGGACGGCGAGCGTCCCCGAGTCGGCCCACTGCAGGTCGTCGACGCAGACGAGGCCGCCCCGTGGCCTTCCGACGGCGGCCAGCAGGCTCCGCGACAGCCCTTCCATGAACCGGATCTCGGCCCCCGGACCCTCGATGACGGTGACCTGGTCGGCACTTCCGGCGACCGACGGAACGACCCGGGCCAGCTCACCGCGCACCCAGGCGGGGAGGATGCCGAGCCAGTCGGCGGCCGCTTCCGTGGCAATCGCCTGCTCGAGAGCACCGACGATCGGTGCGTACGGAATCCCCTGCTCGCCATCATGCGCGGTGAGCAGCAGCGCCCGGGCACCTGCGTCCCGCACAGCGTTCATCGCCTCCTCGAGCAGGCGGGTCTTGCCGATCCCCGGCTCACCCTCGAGCAGCACCAGGCGGCCGCCATGCGCCGCCCGCCGCCACGCCCCCAGCAGGGCGTCGAGGTCCGAGCGGCGACCGGTGAGCGGGAGGTTCGGTGAGCCGGCCGGCGCGACCGTGCTCGTGGCGGCCTCCAGCGTGGGAGCCGCGATCTGCGGACCCGCAGCGATGCGGTGGTACAGCTCGGTCGTCTCCGGCATCGGAGCCACGCCGAGCTCCTGGTCCAGGATCCGGACGCATTCGCGGTAGCGGCCGATGGCGCCCGACCGGTCGCCCGCGCTCGCGTGGAGCCGCATCAGGCGGCGGTAGGTTTCCTCGTGAAGGGGGTCGAGTGCCAGGCGACGGCGGGCCGCGCCGACCGCGGCGTCCGTATGTCCGCGAGCGGCCTCCGCGTCCGCGAGCCTCTCCAGGGCCTCGGCGACCTCGTGATCGATCATCTCCGCGGTGACGGCGGACCAGTCGTCGAACTCGGCGCTGTCACGGAGGCCGAATCCCTCGAGGAAACGACCCCGGGCCAGGCCCGGCACGCGAGCCAGCCGGCCAAGGCACCGGTCGCAGACGGGCTCGGCGCCCGGATGGTGCCGGGCGACCGATGCGGTGAGCGCATGGAGCCGCCACACGTCCACCTGCGTCGAGCGGTCGAGCGCGATCGAACGGCCCTGCAGGTGAAGCGCATCCGGACCGATACCGGCACGCGTGACGGACAGGGTGCGGCGCAGCGCCCCGCCGGCGTGGGCGGCGTCGTGCTCCGGCCAGAGGAGCGCGGCGAGCGCGTCCCGGGACTGCTCCTCGCCACGGACCGCGAGGACGGCGAGCAGGGCGAGCGCCTTGCGG
>CAYVLM010000385.1:0-2194 GCA_964452225.1 uncultured Steroidobacteraceae bacterium
ATCCACCTGACTGGGGACCAATCCACCAGCCTCGACCAAACACTTTACCTCCGAAATCAACGCGGAGCTGAAGGGACGGAGACGACCGGGCCAGATTGGCCCTGGGCATACGCTGGGGCCCCTCACTTAGTCGCGCGAGTGCCGAGGGCAGCCGGTCGTGTCTCGGGCAGCGCCAGGACGAGCGGCATGGCAAGTGCGGCGAGGACGCTCGCCGCCAGCAGGGCGGTCTGCAGGCCGAGGCCGCTGGCGGCAATCCCCACGGCCACGGTGGCCACGATGGCACCCAGCCCGGCCATGAAGAAGGTCATGCCAGCTGCGGCGCCGCGATCGGCGGGGAAGAGCTCCTGCATCACGACGAGCTGCACCGGCCCGGGACTGACGAGGCCAAGCCCGGCGCACGCGAGGAGCACGAAGTGCGGCGGGCCAAATCCGGTGACCAGGGCCAGCACGAGACAGGGCACCCCGAGCGCGATCCCGAGGGCCATGACGGCGCCGCGTCCGAACCGATCCGACATCGGCCCCGCGACGAAGGTCCCGACCATGCCGCCCAGCTCGTACGCGGCAACCCCCGCGCCGGCGAGCAGCAACGACGACCCCGCGTCGGTGGCGTACGTCGGGTAGAAGATGATGAAGCCGGTGTTGGCCAGCCCCCGCAGGAGGATCGCGGTCGCGAGGAGCGCCACCCAGCGCCATCCCGTGCGTAGCGCTCGGCGGAGGTCGCCCTGCATGCCTGTGCTCGACACCGGGGCCACCCTGCGCAGGCGGCCAAAGAGGAGGCCGGAGGCGAGCAGGCCAGGCACGGCCGCCAGCCAGGCCCATGCGGTGCCCACGACCGCGAGCACTGCGGCGATGAACAGGGGGCCGATGGATCTGGCCATCTCCCCGCCCGTCATGAAGTACGAGGCGCCTCGTCCCCACCGCCGACCGGCCACGCGGGTCGCCATGGCACCCGCCGAGGAGTGGAAGGTTGCGTGGCTCAGCCCTGCCGCGAGCAGGAGCAGGAGCGCGACCTCCAAGGATGGCGCGAGCACCAGGAAGGAGATGCAGAGCGCCGTAGCGGCAGGGGCGAGGGCGATCCAGTAGCGCGTGTCCCTGCGATCGCCGAGGTACCCGAGGAGCGGGTTTCCGATGATCGACGACCAGCGGATGCTCGAGGCCAGGACGCCCGCCACCGCCAGGGAGATCCCGAGCCGTCCGATGAGGATGGGCAGCAGCACGCCGACAAACGCCGGGTACGAGTCGTGCGCCAGGTGCGCCGCCCCCAGCAGCGCGGCCGTCGCGCGATCAAACGAGCCGCCGCCCTCCTCGGCTGCAGCTGTCTCTCGGCTGCCCTCGTGACGCTGGGTTGCCAATCCATACCCCGTCGTTGGCTTGTGATTTCGTTTCGCGCGCCGCGCGCACCTCATTCCTACGGAGCAGGGTTTCCAGCCCGCACCAGACGGATCACCTCGCCGAGCGGCGCGATCGCCTCGGGGTCCGCCATCCCCGGGTTGCGGAAGATGATCCCGCGGAAGCCGAGGTCGAAGTAGGGCTGCAGCCGCTCCACGGCCTCCTCGGGGGTCACGGCCACCGTCACCGCCCGCCGTGCCGGATGCATCCGGTCCAGGACGGCATCGGCCTCCCGCCGATCGGCGACCACCACCATGGGCACGCTCACCGTGCGCAGGATGGTGGCCGGGTCACGGCCGACATCGGCGCAGTGGCGCTCGAGCACCTCGGTCTTGTGCCGGAGCTCGCTGAGCTGCGGGTCGAGCGAGCCGAACCAGTTGGAGAGGTCGGCGTACTGCGCCACCATGCGCAGGGTCCGTCGCTCTCCTCCCCCGCCGATGAGGATGGGCGGGCCACCGGGCTGGATCGGCCGGGGACGGTTCAGCGCCTCCTCGATCCGGTAGTGGCGCCCGTCGAAGCTCGGCCGCTCCTCGGTGAACATCAGCCGGCAGATCTGCAGCGCCTCCTCCAGGCGATCCATCCGCTCCCCGATGGGCGGGAACTCGAAGCCCAGGCCGCGGTGCTCGGACTCGTTCCAGGCGGCGCCCAGGCCAAGCACCGCGCGCCCCTTCGAGATGACGTCCAGCGTCGTGACCGTCTTGGCCACCAGCGCCGGGTTCCGGTAGGTCACCCCGCCGACCATCATCCCCAGGCGCACCCGGCTGGTGCGGGTGGCCAGCGCGGCGAGCGTGGCGTAGCCCTCGAG
>CAYVLM010000386.1:0-2185 GCA_964452225.1 uncultured Steroidobacteraceae bacterium
GTCTCCGTCGGGGGCGAGATCGTCACCGGGCCGCTGCGGGTCGGTATGGTCTTCCAGACCCCGGCCCTGCTGCGCTGGAGGACGACGCTCGGCAACGTGCTCCTCTCCCCCGACCTGGCGGGGCTCTCGCCGAAGAGCTACCGGGAGCGCGCGATCGAGCTCCTCAATATGGTCGGTCTCGGCATGTTCCTCGATCGGATGCCGTCCGAGCTGAGCGGCGGAATGCAGCAGCGGGTTGCCCTCTCCCGAGCGCTGGTCAATGATCCCGACCTGCTGCTGATGGACGAGCCGTTCGGCGCCCTCGATGCCATCACCCGCGACGAGATGAATCTCGAGCTGCTCCGGATCTGGTCCGCCGGAGGGGTTCGCAAGACGATCCTGTTCGTCACCCACTCGATCCCCGAGGCGGTCTTCCTCGCCGACCGGGTCCTGGTCATGACGTCGCGCCCAGGACGGGTCGAGGAGATCGTGGAGAGCGTCCTGCCGCGTCCGCGCACGGTCGAGATGCGGGGATCCGAGCCATTCGGCCGACAGACCGTCGAGATCTTCGGGCGGCTCCACCGCGACATGCCGTCGCCGGGCCATCTCGAGTAGGGACCTATCTGAATTCCCCCGCCTCCGTCACAGGCCGGAGCCCAGGCCTGGGGCATCGGGGTGGGCGATATGGTGCCGGCCGTCGCGCGGCTCGAAGATGCCCGCCAGGCGAGGCAGCCACGCGCGGTTCGCGTCGGGGGTGAACTGCGGCGAGTTAAGCTCGACGCCGTTGATGGTCGAGAGCCGGGCGGCGAAGAGCGCCGCGTGGATGGCCGCGTACCCCGGGTTGGTGAGATCCTGCATCGCGATCCGCAGGTGCCGCTGCGCGGCCCAGGCGGCGGCGACGAGACAGATGCTGTGGCCCTTGCAGGTCTTGATCGCGATTCCCGACCAGCCCTGGCCCGCAATCAGATCAAGGGCCTCGAGGCCGGTCAGCCCTTCGTCCGCGATCACTGGCTTGCGGCGGCCAATGTCGTGCCAGTCATGGGCCGAACTGCGCAGGTCTCCGCCCGTCGGTTGCTCCACGTAGCGCAAGGCCGCGTAGGCCTCGCCATCCAGGCTTTCGAGAGCGTCCAGGTAGCCCTCGAACCCCTCCGCGGAGGCGTAGCCACCGTTGGCGTCTGCCGACAGCACCGGACTGGCGACCCCGAGATTCCTCAGCTGGCGGAAGACGTGCGACGTCCATGCGGCCTCCTGGCCGGCATCGGTCTGGCCCAACAGCTTGAGCTTGTAGCAGCGAAAGCCGCGCTCGGCTCCCTGGGCCAGCTCTGCGTCGACCCCCTCGTCACGACCCACCACCCACCAGGCATCGAGAGCTTGGCGGGGCGGCCGGAGGACGCGCCGTATCGCCTCGACCGCGCCTCCCGTCCCGAACAGGTGGTCGGCGTCGGCGATGGGGGCGGGATCCTCGTACAGCGCGAAGGCGGATCGACCGAGAGCGATCCCCGTCGCATCGTGGATGGCCGCGTCGAAGGGGCTGGCACACAGCACGCGGGCGAGCAGCGGGGCCGCGGTGCGCAGCGGACCGCCCTCCGTCGCGGCGATCGCGCCGTGCAGCCGTAGCCCGAGCTGGAGCGGATGCCCCGGGGGTCCGGCCAGCTCCGGCAGACGGCCAGCGAGGGTGGAGCACACGGCGCGCATCGCCCGGTCGCGCTCGGGGTGCGGTCGAGCGGGATCGGGCCAGGCCCAGACGTCGCTGAGGTACACCGACCCACGGCCGATCGCTTCGCGGTCCGCCACCCGAACGCGCGTCCACGCGCGGGCCTCGGTCAGATCGGTGATCGTGCCTGAACTAAGCCTGAGCGGACTCTCGAGGCGGCGCTCGATGAACTCCACGCCTGCCGCAAGCACCCGGGCTTCGAGCGTCGGTCGTTCACTCATGGAAGCGCAGATCGCCGATCACCGACAGCGCGATGCGCGACGGCCGTTCCCGATCATGGTAGACGGTCTGCGTGGCAATCCGTGCCGCGGCAAGGTCCTCGCGACCGATGGGACCTCCAGTGTTGAGATTCCGGTCGTACGCGGGAAAGTTCGAGCTCGAGACCTCGAGCCGTATCCGGTGACCGGCGCGAAGCATGATGCTCGTCGCCCCGAGGTCGATGACGTACTCCTCCACACGCCCGGGTTCGATCGGTTCGGGGTGGGAGGCCGA
>CAYVLM010000387.1:0-2172 GCA_964452225.1 uncultured Steroidobacteraceae bacterium
CTGCGCACCGCCCTGGACACTGCCATCTGGCACCCGCACTACCTGACCTACGAACCCGTCTGAGCCGGCGCCATTGCGCGAGCTCCGGTACCCGGTGCCTCCCACCCCGTACCTTCGTACCGGCCGCGCGCGCCCTCCCAACGACCGCGCGGGAACCATGGCGGAGCCGAGTACGAGCGGGTCATGGCGCCGTGAACGGCGCGGTGCAACGCTGGTGCACACCCGTCGCGCGGTCTGCAGGCGAGGGTGGGGAGGAGTGATGTGATCGGACCGGGGGAATCACTCGAGCGGGACCTCTCCGACAATACGGCACGAGCCATCCGGGCCCTGCGGCTGCATGCCGCCGATCCCATGGCCGTGGCCGACCCCATGCAGGCCGCGTCGATCCTGGCCGCGCGCGCCCACGGCTACCGCCCACCGGTGAGCCCGCTGCTGACCTACCTGTCGCGCCGCGAGCAGATCCGGGATCGGCTCAGCTGGCGACGCTACCCGTGGATCCTCAGCGTCAAGGCCGAGGTGGGTGACCCGGCGTACGCTGGCCCGCGCGTCAACTGGCGCCCCCGCGAGGGCTTCTGGCTGCGCTCCGACCCCACGCAGTACGCGGCCCGCATCATGGCCCCCGCCCTGCTCTCGGCGCATCTGCAGCTGTGGTCCGACGTCGCGCGCGATGAGAACCCGGCGCTGGCGAACCGCGCCACTGCCCTCCTGCAGCGCAGCCTCCCGGTGGCCGAGGATGACGTCGCGGCCTGGATCGCGGCCGACGACCCATGGCGTGACACGTTCGCCATCTGGCAGCTCACGTCCCGGCCGCTGGCGCTGGCGCACCTCCGCGACCTGGTCCAGGCGCTGGCGAACCGGTACGGCCGGCTGGCCCTGCGCGACGGCGCGGTCCGCGGGCAGCGCTTCCCGTTCTTCGGCGACCCGCTGGTCTCCGCCTCAGCACACCTGGCCCTTGGCCTGTGGCGCCTGGGAACGTATCCACGAGTCCTGCCCAACCTGGTGGCCCTGGTCAAGGCCCTTCGGCGGCCCAGCGGGGCCTGGAGGGACGCGAACCAGCCCGACGACGTCCTCACCACCCTGGCCGCCGCGGACCTCCTGACGACCCTCGACCCATCGTTCGATCCCGAGCCCACGATCCGTTTCATGGTCCGGCGCCAGGAGCCTGCCGGCTGGTGGCGCGCGCTCGGGCCGGAGGTCCCGTGGCTGACAGCCTCGATCGCGGAGTGGATGCGCCGCGCAACCTCGCCCTTCGCCGAGCGGTTCGCCTGGCCGCACGTGGCGCCGGCGGTCCGTGACCGCACGACCGGCCTGCCGACGATCGCCTTCTTCGACGACATCACCCTGGCCATCGACGGGCTCGGCCACCTCGGTGAGCTCCCGGTCGAGGTGGCCTTCCTCGATCTCGCGGGGTTCGGCGTCTTCAACACCAATCACGGCCAGGTGGCCGGCGACAGCGCCCTGCGGCTCTATGCGCAGTCGCTGCTGCAGATCCCGGACGCCCTCGTGGTTCGCATCGGCGGCGACGAGATCCTGATCCTGGGGCTGCCGACAGCCAGAACGCTCTCCGGCCAGCTCCGCTCGTTCCTTGCGCGGTGGCCGGGCCAGGCCGAGCAGCTCGGCATCGAGCGGGGTGGCGTCGTGCCGCGCGTGGTCATCACCACCTGCCGGATGAACGGGCTTCGCGAGGCGCGGCACCAGCTTGGGATCGAGATCGGCACCCTCAAGCACGCGGTCGAGCATCCCCCGCCCGAGGGGGTCATGCGCCGGCTCTGACGGCACTCCGACGATCGACGGCGGAAAGCGCCAGGGCCGGCCCGAACGGACCGGCCCTGGTGACCTGCGGGGGTCTGGCTACTTGACCTCGACGGTGGCACCGGCCTCCGCGAGCTTGTCCTTGACCTGCTCGGCCTCCTCCTTGGAGACCGCTTCCTTCACCGCCTTCGGGGCGGCGTCCACCAGGTCCTTTGCCTCCTTGAGGCCAAGGCCGGTCAGCTCACGGACCGCCTTGATCACCAGGATCTTGTTGGCGCCCACCTCGGTCAGCACCGCGTCGAACTCGGTCTGCTCCTCGGCGGCGGCCGCGGCACCGTCGCCCGCGGCCGGTGCAGCCGCGGCGGCCGCAACGGGCGCAGCGGCCGTCACGCCATAGCGCTCCTCGAAGGCCTTGACGAG
>CAYVLM010000388.1:0-2161 GCA_964452225.1 uncultured Steroidobacteraceae bacterium
GCGGTACCAGGTAGTCCGCGGGGTAGAGCGCGTGATGGCCGGTGAGCGCCGGCAGGCCGGCCGCGTACCAGTCGGCGTCCCCGAACCAGGTGATGCCCGCAGTGTTGGCAATGGCGAGCGCGGCACCTCCCATGAGGACCAGGACAAGGACGCCCGTCAGGCGGGCGGCGTGCCGGCGGGTCACGGCCCCGTGTCGGGTCTCCGGCTGAAGGTGCCAGGGGATCCTGCCCGCATGACCATCACCTCCACGGGCTCGCTGCGGCCGCGGGCTTCGACGATGCGGCGCTCGAGACTGGGGCCCGCCATGGCAGCGCTCGCGGCCGCCGCGGCCGACACCAGCAGCTCGCCGTCGGCTGCCGCGCTGACGAGGCGCGCCGTGGTGTTTACCGCATCGCCGAGCGCGGTGAAGTCATTGACCACGTCATCAGCGGCGGTGGAGCCCACGAACGCGGCACCGGTATGGACCGCCGCCCCCACCGGGATCGGCCCCGTGGGCGTGGCATCGCTGCGACCCACGCGAGCCAGCAGGTCTCGCCCCGCGCGGATGGCGGCGGCGGCATGCTGCTCGCCGCTGACGCCGCCGAAGAAGAGCCCAATGACCTCGTCCCCAACGAACTTGTCCACCACCCCGTCGGCCGCCAGAACGGCGTCGGACGCCATGCGGTAGAAGCGGCTCAGGAACCGCTGAAATTCCGTCGGCGTCAGGCGCTCGCCAATCGTCGTGGAGCCGCGAATGTCAGCGAACAGCAGGCTCACCGGGATCTCGGCGCCCTGCACCCCCATCCGCTGCAGGTCCTTGATGCAGAAGTTGCAGATCGTCGGGTTTCCAGCGTAGCGGCCAAACCCCACGTGTCGCAGGACGGCACCGCCGGGCCCGCTGAACGGAGCCGCGCACATCTTGCAGTTGGGGCCGCTGGGCAGGCGGCTGAAGACCCGGCGCATCACGACGCTCGCGCGGTTCTGGCCGGTGAGGAACTCGTGCATCTCCTCCTGCGGCGTCTGCTTGCCCATGGCGCGCCAACTCTATCCGTGCAACGGGGCGCGGGCAACGGGCGGGGGCAACGGGCGCCTGCGCCGGTCGCGCCACGGTGCGTCGCGTACAGCCTCGAGGCGTATGCTCCGCCCATGGCGGGACCGAGCCCCAGAGCCATGGACGCGCTGCCTGCGGGCACGCTGACATTCCTCTTCTCCGACATCGAGGGATCGACGCGCCTGGTCCAGGCCGTGGGCGCAGCCTTCCCGGCCCTTCTCGAGCGGCACCAGGCCCTCCTGAGGACGGCGTTCGCGAACGCCGGCGGCGTCGAGGTGGCCACCGAGGGTGACTCGTTCTTCGTCGTGTTCCGGAGCGCGCGTGCCGCGGTTGAAGCCGCAGCAGCTGCACAGCGCGCCCTCGCTACAGAACCCTGGCCGCCGGAGGCCGGAGCGGTTCGCGTGCGCATGGGGCTCCACACCGGCGAGGCAACGCCGGGTGGCGACAACTACGTGGGGCTCGACGTCCATCGGGCAGCGCGAATCGGCGCGGCTGCGCACGGCGGGCAGGTGATCCTGTCGGACACGACGCGTGGGCTGGTGGCCGGATCACTGCCCGCTGGCCTGAGCCTCCTGGACCTGGGTGAGCATCGGCTCAAGGACCTCGATCAGCCCGAACGGCTCTCGCAGCTGAACGTGGCCGGCCTGGCGCAGGAGTTTCCGCCTCCGCGCACGCTCGAGACACCCACGAACCTCCCGGCCCAGATGACCGACTTCATCGGCCGCAAGCAGGAGGTCGAGGAGGTTGCCAGGCTGGTCCGTCAGTCCCGGCTGCTGACGCTCACGGGGCCTGGTGGTACCGGCAAGACCCGGCTCGCTCTGCAGGTCGCCTCGGAGCTGCGCGGGGAGTTCGCCGGCGGCGTCTTCTTCGCCGACCTCTCCCCGCTCACCGATCCCGCGCTGATACCGACCACGATTGCTGCCTCGCTCGGCGTTCGGGAGCAGCCCGACCGCCCGGTGCCTGCCTCTCTGCAGGCCCATCTGCGGGACCTGCGCCTGCTGCTGGTGCTCGACAACTTCGAGCAGCTCCAGGCCGGCGCGCCGCTGGTGGGCCAGCTGCTCGAGGCCGCCCCGCAGCTGGTGGTGCTGGTGACGAGCCGGGAACCGTTGATGATCCGCGGTGAGCGGCTGG
>CAYVLM010000389.1:0-2152 GCA_964452225.1 uncultured Steroidobacteraceae bacterium
GCGGCGATGAGGGTCACGCTCATGGAACTGGTGTTGGTGGCCAGGATCACCTCGTCGATCCGCCCGGCGCGCACCCGCTCCACGAGCTCGCGCGCGCGGATCCTGTCGGGGCCAATGCCGTCGATGGGGCTGATTGCGCCATGGAGCACGTGGTAGCGGCCCCGATACTCGGCGGTCCGTTCGATGGCCAGCACGTCGAGTGGCTCCTCGACCACGCAGATGCGTGAGGCATCGCGGCGCGGGTCCGAGCAGATCTCGCAGGGATCATGTCCGACCTCGGTGATGTTGCAGCAGACCGAGCAGTAGGCGACCTCCTCCTTGACCGCGACCAGCGCCGCGGCCAGGGCGCGCGCCTCGTCCGGCGGCTGGCGAAGGACGTGGTAGGCCAGGCGCTGGGCGGTCTTGCGCCCCACGCCGGGGAGGCGGCTGAACTCCTCGATCAGGCGCGCGACGGGCGCGATGAGGCCGGCCACGGAGCGAGGGCGACCCTAGCGGAGCGGGAGGCCGCCCGGCATGCCGGGAAGGCCCATGCCACCCGCCACACCGGCCATGCGCTCGCGCTCGAGCTCGCGGCTGCGCCCGATGGCGTCGTTGACCGCGGTGAGGACCAGGTCCTGCAGCATCTCGACCTCGTCGGGATCCACGGCGCCGGGGTCGATCTCGATGGACCGCACCTCGCCCGCGCCGGTGATGACCACCCGCACCGCCCCTCCGCCGGCCGTGGCCTCGAGGGTCGTCTCCTTCAGCTCATCGGCGACCTGGGCCATCTGGGTCTGCATCTTCTGGGCCATCTTGGCGATCTGGGCGATGTTCACGGCGTCTCTCCGGTTCGGGTGGACCGGCCTGGCGGCCGGGGTGACTTCGGGCGGGTCAGCGGACCTCCGGGGCGTCGACCAGCTCTCCCCCGGTGATGCGCAGCACGCCGTCCAGGAGCGCCTGGGCCTCCGCGTCGTCGGGGTCGGGAGCGACGGCCGCGGCGATCGTCAGCGGCTCGAGCTCGACGTTGGTGGCGATGCAGTCGATCGCCCAGCTCCCGCCAAAGACCGAGACGAGGAGCTGTTCGATTGCCGGGGCGCGGTTCGCGGTCTTGGTCCGCATGAAGGCGCGCTCCTCGGGGAACGCCAGCGTCAGCCTGGCGCCCGACAGCGCCACCGGCCGGCACTCGCGCAGCAGAGCCTTGATGGCCGGCGAGGCCCGATCGATGACCTCGACCCACTGCCCGCGCACGAGCTCGAGCGACGGCCGGTCGTCCGCGGAGTCGGCCCGGGAGGTCGAGACCTCGGACGGCGGCACCTCCGGAGGCAACGGCTCCGACGGTGCCCGGGAAACGGTCGGGGGCTGTTCGGCGGCGGTCGGGGGCTGTTCGGCGGCGGGCGGGCGGGCCGACCTGGCACCCGATGCGGACCGGGCTCCCGACACGGGCCGCGCCGCGGGCGCCGGACCCTGGTCGGGTGCGGCGGGCTCGACCGCGAGAAGCTCCAGGGTGAGGCGCGCTCGACCCTCGCGGGCTCCCGCGCCTGCGGCCTCGGCAAGCGACCGCAGCACGGTCGCCAGGCGCCGCGCCCGCGCCGGATCGGCGGCGGCCGCCAGCAGCCGGCTCCGGGCTTCGGCCTCCGCCTGGGAAGCCACCTGCGCCATATCCCGGCCGGCATCGGCGAGCTCCTCGATGTGACCGATGGCCGCCGCGGCGTCGGCTGTCTCGTAGGCGTCCACCAGCGCAGCCACGGTCGCCTCGTCGGCCAGCCCCACCGCTTCCCGCACGGCATCGACCGTGATATTCGGGCCGGCATAGGCCAGCACCTGGTCCAGGAGCGACTCGGCGTCGCGCATCCCGCCATCGGCGAGGCGGGCGATGAGGGCCAGCGCCTCGCCGTCCGCCTCGACGCCTTCCGCCTCGCAGATGCGGGCGAGCTTGCCGGCGATCGCCTCGCCCGGGATGCGGCGGAAGTCGAACCGCTGGGTGCGGCTGATGATGGTGGGCAGCACCTTGTGCGTGTCGGTCGTGGCAAGGATGAAGACGACGTGCTCGGGAGGCTCCTCGATGAGCTTCAGCAGCGCGTTGAACGCGTGCGTGCTGAGCATGTGGACCTCGTCGATGATGTACACCCGCCGGCGCAGCCCGGCCGGGGCGGTGAGCGCCCGCATCACGAGG
>CAYVLM010000390.1:0-2145 GCA_964452225.1 uncultured Steroidobacteraceae bacterium
GCCTCGAGATTCCGGTCCTGGCGGCCGCCATGGACGCCGTCGCAGATCCCGGCTTCGCCGTGCGCATGACAACCGCCGGCGGTGTGGCCTTCGTCAACCTCGAGGGCCTCTACACGCGGTACGAGGATGCGACGCCGATCATCGAGCGGGTGGTCGCGGCCGACACCGGGCAGCAGGCCGCGCAGATCCTCGCCGAGGCCTACGCGGAACCGGTGCGCGATGAGCTGATCGTCGCCGTGATCGCGCGCATCAAGGCCCAGGGAGGTGTCGTCGCGGTCGCCACCACGCCGGCATCGGCCTGGCACCATGCCGAGGTCGCCGCCGACGCCGGTGCGGACCTGTTCCTCGTCCAGTCCCAGGTCTCGAGCGCGCGCCATATCTCCACCTCCGGCCGGGTCCTGTCCCTCGCGGACCTCACCGGCGGCCTGCGCATCCCCGTCCTGGTCGGGAACACGGTGAGCGGCGAGGCGGCGTACCAGCTGATGCACCAGGGCGCGGCCGCGATCCTGGTCGGCGTCGGACCGGGGGCGGCCTGCACCACGCGCGAGGTGCTGGGGATCGGTGTCCCGCAGGTGAGCGCCACCCTGGAGGTGGCCTCGGCCAGGGACCGGTACGCGGACGAGACCGGGCGGTACGTCGCCGTCGTCACCGACGGCGGGATGAAGACCGGCGGCGACATCGCCAAGGCGATCGCCTCGGGGGCCGATGCCGTCATGCTCGGCTCGCCCTTCGCGGCGGCGCTCGAGGCGCCGGGTCGCGGCTGCAACTGGGGGATGGCGGCGCCCTCGCCCACGCTGCCGCGCGGGACGCGGATCCGTGTCGGCGAACGGCTGCCCCTGGACCGGATCCTGTTCGGTCCCTCGACAACGACCCACGGGACCCAGAACCTGGTCGGCGCGCTGCGACAGTCGATGGCCGCCCTCGGCGCCCGCACGATCCGCGAGATGCACGGGGTCGAGATGGTCATCGCACCGGCGATCGCCACCGAGGGCAAGTCCTGGCAGCTCGCCGGCCGGGAGTAGCGGACGGCGGAGATGGACGCGACCGCCGTGCAGGACTGGCTCGACCGCTACGTCGCGGCCTGGCGGGCCAACGACCCGGCTCCCATCGCCGATCTGTTCAGCGCGGATGCGACCTACCGGTACCACCCCTACGACGGCGCGGGGGAGACCCTCCGCGGACGGGACGCCATCGTGGCCTCCTGGCTTGAGAGCCCGGACGACCCGACCTCGTGGGAGGCCCGCTACGAGCCGTTCGCGGTGGACGGGCAGCGCGCGGTGGCGATCGGGTCGAGCCGGTACCCCGCGAGCGGCGACGAGCCCGAGCGGACCTACTGGAACTGCTTCCTGATCCGCTTCGACGCCGATGGGCGGTGCGCCGAGTTCACCGAGTACTTCATGCTCCAGCCGGCCCGGGGCTAGCCACGCCGTGAGCCCGCCGGGAATCTGGGTCGAGGTGGGCGATCGGGTCTTCGTCCGGCGCTACCGCACGTGGAACGACGAGCCATTCGACCAGAACGTGGGAGCGGTGCTGGGAGCCGATGGGGTCCTGGTCGTCGACACCCGCGCCAGCCAGCGCCTGGCCGACGAGCTGCTGGGCGACCTCGCGACCCTGACCCGGGACCCCGTGGCGGCGGTCGTCAACACCCATCACCACTGGGACCATACCTGGGGCAACGCCCGCTTCGCCGCGGAGCGGACATGGGGGCACGTGCGCTGCGCCGAGCGGGTGCTCACCGATTCCGAGGGGATCCGGCGGCTCATCCTGGATGAGGAGCCTGGCCTGGCCGAGGAGCTCGGCGAGGTGGTCTTCAGCGCGCCGGGCGTCACCTTCGGGGACGCGGCGACCATCGACCTGGGCGACCGCCAGGTGGCCCTGCGCCACCTCGGGCGCGGCCACACCGACAACGACATCGTGGTGGCGGTGCCGGACGCGGCCGTTCTCTTCGCCGGCGACCTGCTGGAGAACGACGCGCCTCCGTCGTTCGGCGACGCCTTCCCCGTGGAGTGGGCCGCCACCGCACTGCGGCTGGCGCCGCTGGTCGCCGGCGTCGTGGTGCCGGGACACGGGAGCGTCGGCGATCGGGCCTCTGCGGATCGCCAGGCGGCCGACTTCGCGGCCCTGGCCGGCCTCTACGCGATCGTG
>CAYVLM010000391.1:0-2144 GCA_964452225.1 uncultured Steroidobacteraceae bacterium
GTAGCGCTTCACCACCCCGCTGAGGCGAGCCACGATCCGTCCCGAGCGCGGCGGCTGCGGGAAGCGGAACCTGACCGACCTGGTCCTCGTGGTTGGCACCTCCACCCGCTCGAGCCGCTCGAGCGCCCTGATCCGGCTCTGAACCTGGCGCGCCTTGGTCGCCTTGTAGCGGAAGCGCTCGATGAAGCGCTCCGTCTGCGCCACCTTGCGCTGCTGGACCGCCGCCATGCGCTCGAGCAGGGCAATGCGCTCCTCGCGCTGCTCGACGAAGTCGGCGTAGTCGCCCGCATACTCGGTGAGCGTCCCGCGGGCCAGCTCCGCGACGCGGTTGGCGATCTCGTTGATGAAGTCGCGGTCGTGGCTGACCAGGACGATCGCTCCCGCGTAGGCGGCCAGGAACCCCTGGAGCCACTCGACGCTCGCGAGGTCGAGGTGGTTGGTCGGCTCGTCGAGAAGGAGCACGTCCGGGTTGGCGAGGAGCAGCTTCGCCAGCGCCACCCGCATCATCCAGCCCCCTGAGAAGGTGCCGATGTCGCGCTCCACGTCGGCGTCGCCGAAGCCCAGCCCGGCCAGGATCCGGCGCGCCTCGGCCTCCAGCCCGTAGCCGCCCAGCTGCTCGAAGCGAGCCTGGAGCCGGCCGTACTCGGCCATCAGCTCGTCGGACTCCGCCTCCTCGGTCGCCTCCGCGAGCTCCGACTCGATGTGCGCCAGCCGGCGGCCGATGCCGCTCACCGCCCCGGCACCGTCCAGCACCTCGGCGAGCACGCTCCGCCCGGCCGTGTCCGCAACGTCCTGGGGCAGGTAGCCGATCACCACGTCCCGGCCACGCGCGACCGTGCCGGCATCGGCCTCCTGGTCGCCGGTGATGATCTCGAGCAGGGTCGTCTTGCCCGCGCCGTTTGGCCCCACGATGGCGATCCGTCGACCGGCCGCCACCTGGAGGGAGACGTCGCTGAACAGGTGCTGGGCGCCGAACGTCTTGCCGACGCCGGCCAGGGTCACCAGGGACATGGCCGGAGCATGGTACCGAGCAGACGACCGGGACGAGCGGGTGACCGCCTCGCCGTCAGGCGGTCGTGATCCTTGCCCCGGCCTCGTCGAATCGCAGGCGGGTCGCCATCCCCCGAACCCCTGAGGCGTTCAGCGCCTTTTCGACCCCGTGCGCCACCGCGGGCGCGTCGCAGATGGCGAGCACGCTCGGCCCCGCGCCCGACAGGCAGGCGCCGGCGGCGCCGTGCTCGTAGGCGGTCTCGATCAGGAGCCGGCTCTCCTCCAGCCGGGCCAGCCGGTATGGCTGGTGGAGCCGATCGTCCATCGCGACCCGGAGCAGACCGGCGTCGCCAGTGGCCACCGCGGTCGCCAGCAGGGCAGCACGGGCCGCCTGTGCCACGGCATCGGCGAGGGGAACCGAATCCGGCAGCAGCGCGCGCATCTCGTGGGTCGGGCTCTCCGCAGCCGGGATGAACGCGACCGGTATCCAGCGCTCCGGTGGGCGGAAGCGCCGCAGCGTCGCGGGAGCGTGTGGCGAGGTCACCGCCAGGGTGATGCCCCCGTAGAGGGCGGCCGCCACGTTGTCGGGGTGGCCCTCCATGTCCGTCGCGAGGGCCAGGATCTCGCCGGCGTCCGGCGTCCGACGGCCGACCGCGGCGCCGGCCAGCAGTCCGCCGATGATCGCGGCCGCGCTGCTCCCGAGCCCACGCGCGGAGGGGATCATGGACGCCACCTCGATCCGCCACGACCCGGCGCCCACGAGCGTCCCGGCCGCAGCGCGCAGCCCCGCCCGAAACCCCCGGATCACCAGGTTCTGCTCCGGGTCCGCGTCGTCGGGCGGTGCTCCCTCGCCGTGCGCGGACAGGACGATCCCCGGCTCGTCGCCGCGGTGCACCTCCACGCGCAGCTTCAGCGAGAGGGCTGCCGCGAAGCAGTCGAACCCGCTCCCCAGGTTGGCGCTGCTGGCGGGGACCTCGACGCTGGCGAGGAGAGCGGGGCGGGCCATGGCGCGCACGAGTGTATCGGTTGCGCGGATGCCGGCCGCGGTCCCGGCCGCGGTCGCTCAGGCCCGCCGGGCCAGCTCCCCGTGCCGGAAGCATGAGACGAGGTGGTCGTTGACCATGCCGGTCGCCTGCATGAAGGCGTAGCAGATC
>CAYVLM010000392.1:0-2144 GCA_964452225.1 uncultured Steroidobacteraceae bacterium
CCGTTGCAGCAGCAACCGGATCATCCGCTCGGTGATCTCGAAGTCGGTGATCGCTCCCCCGCGCAACGGTCGCACCGCCACGATGTATCCGGGCGTGCGCCCGATCATCTCGCGCGCCTCCTCACCCACGGCCACCAGGCGGTTCTCGTCCTCGCTGATGGCCACCACGGATGGCTCGTTGAGGACCACGCCCCTGCCCTTGACGTAGACGAGGATGTTGGCGGTGCCGAGGTCGATTCCGATCTTCATGGCCGGGCTGCACGTGCCTGCGTTCGTGGGTTCAAACTTGGAGCCGCTCCGCCGGTGACGCGCTCGCGTCGGGGCGTCCCGCCGGGGGCGAGGGCAGTATACCGGGCCGGGGGAGACCGCCCCGCTCGGGCACCATCGGTCGCATGCAGGCGCTCACCTTCGACCTGGACGGCACCCTCGTCGACACCGTCCACGCCCACCCTGCCGGCATCGGCCGATCCTGCCCTCCCCGCCCGTCTCCTCCTCTCCGACCTGCCGGCATCGGCCGATCCTGACCTCCCCGGCCGTGTCCTCCTCTCCGACTTGTCACCTGCTGCGGTGATGCGCGGTAGACAGGTCGGCGGGCAGCGGGTCAGGGTGCGGAGGCTCCGATCGAGCGTGGAAGGAGGCTCGAACGGCCCGGCGCGGGATCCTGGAGCTGTCTAACGCGAACCAGGACAGCATATGAGCAGTCGGTGGCCGGAAGCGGCACGTAACCCCGGCATAATCGCTGCCTGGCGCGCTTTCGGCGTGCGCGATGTCGAGTTTGGACGAGCCGTGCGAGCGCTGCGCCGACGGCGTGGCTGGCGCCAGATCGATCTCGCCGACCGCGCCGGGCTGCATCGGTCCACGGTGTCGCTCCTAGAACGAGGTGAGCTGCGCCTTCAGTCGGTCCAGGCGATCCGCCGCTGCCTTGCCCCGCTGGGCGCGACGGCGGAGGTCATGCCGCGCTGGAGGGGCCCGGCGCTCGAGCGTCTTCTCGACGAGCGACACGCCCTGCTCCAGGCGGCGTGGAAGCTCCGGCTCGGCCGCTGGGGGTGGCTGGTCGACGCCGAGGCGAGCTTCAACCGGTACGGGGAGCGCGGGCGGGTGGACCTGCTCGCCTCGCATTCGACCGCACGAGCCCTGCTCGTCGTGGAGATCAAGACCGAGCTGGTAAACCTGCAGGAGCTGCTCGGCACGCTGGACGTCAAGGCTCGTCTCGGACCGATTCTGGCGCGGGAGCGCCGGTGGCCACGGCCGGCCACGGTCGTCCGCGTGCTCATCGTGCGCGATACGCCAACCGCCAGACGCCGGGTTGCGACCTTCGGACCTCTCTTCGACTCCTTCGAGCTGCGCGGCCGGGATGCGATGGGTTGGCTGGCGCACCCGGAACGACCGGGAGCAGTGCCCACCGGTCTGCTCATCTTCTCCGACTTGTCACCTGCTGCGGTGATGCGCGTTAGACAGGTCGGCGGGCAGCGGGTCAGGGTGCGGAGGCTCCGTTCGAGCGTGGAAGGAGGCTCGAACGGCCCGGCGCGGGATCCTGGAGCTGTCTAACGCGAACCAGGACAGCATATGAGCAGTCGGGCGTCCCAGGGGCCGTCAGGGGTCGTCACCCGCCGGGAGGCAGGCCGACATCGCGGAGGCCAAGGCGCAAGGCCGAAGGCGCCTCGGCGGAGGCAGGGTCGGCAAGAGGCCGAGCCGATGGCGGCAAGAGGCCGAGCCGATGGCGGCAAAAGGCCGAGCCGATGGCGGCAAGAGGCCGAGCCGATGGCGGCAAGAGGCCGAGCCGATGGCGGCGAGATCAGGCGTCGATGCGGAGGATCTGCGCCCCCAGGGCCACAAGCTTGGACTCGATGCGCTCGTAGCCGCGATCCACGTGCTCCACCCCGCTGATCACGCTCGTCTCCTCGGCGGCGAGGGCCGCGAGCACCAGGGTCGCGCCGGCGCGCAGGTCCGCGATCGTCACCTCGCGCCCGTGGAGCGGCGCGGGGCCGGCGATCCGGGCGTGGCGCTCGTCGGTCACCTCGATCACCGCTCCCATCTTGTTCAGCTCCACCACGTACTCGAGGCGGTCCTCGTAGATCGTCTCGTGGATGGTGGAGACGCCATCGGCCTGGGTCATGAGCACGGCCAGCGGTGCTCATGACCCA
>CAYVLM010000393.1:0-2125 GCA_964452225.1 uncultured Steroidobacteraceae bacterium
TCCATGATGACCTTGACGTTCGGGTTGTCCCGGTAGTGTTCGACGAGCCGCTTGTACGCGTCCTCGCCGAGCTCCGGGGGTACGACACAGTAGATCACGGCGGCTCCCACAGCTCGCGGCAACGGTAGCACAGAGCCGTGCCCCGCGGCCACTGTCGGGCGGCCCCGGCGGGGCCTCAAGGACGAAAGGGCCGGAGTGGCGGACGACGCCGCTCCGGCCCTCCGAAGGGGGTACCTGTACTTCTATCGGCGCCCGTCCGCGCGACTTGAGCGATCCGCGTCCGGCGTGTGCCCGTGGCGCTCTGGTAGGCTACCCGCGTACAGCGAGACCGCGTCGACCGGGGGGCCCACGTGTTCCCGTGGTTCGGAGACATCGTCGCCGGGGTGCCGGCCTACGACCGCTACCCGCTGCTCGCGGAGCTGGAGGAGTCCACGGACCGGCTGGCCGCGGCGCATCCCGAGGTCGAGGTATGGTCGCCGGGCGTGTCTCGAGCGGGCCGGCCCCTGCGCTGTCTCGAGATCCCCGGCGGCGCGCACGAGGCGCTCCTGGTCGGCATGCCGCATCCCGAAGAGCCGGTCGGAGCCCTCGCGCTCGAGTATCTGCTCCCGCTTCTCGCCGACGGTCTGGCGGAGGAGCTGGGCTTCAACTTCTCGGTGATCAAGGTCGCCGATCCCGATGCGGCGTTGCTCAACGAGCCGTGGTTCGGGGAGCCCTACGATCTCCCCGGCTACCTGTTGCGCGCGTACCGGCCGCCCATCCAGGACCAGTTCGAGTGGACGTTTCCGGTGGAGTACAAGCGTTACACGTTCACGCGGCCGCTGCCCGAGGCGGCGGCGGTGATGAAGGTCATCGACCGCCGCCCCCTCGACTTCTACATGCCGCTGCACAACGCCAACTTCAGCGGCGTGTACTTCTATCTCTCGGCGGATGACGCGCAGCTCCGGGAGGAGCTCGCCGCCGTGCTGGCGGCGGCCGGGCTGCCGCCCGACCGCGGCGAGCCGGAGATGCCGTACATGCGCGAGCTCGGTCCCGGCATCTTCCGTGACATCAGCGTCGTCGACGACTACGAGTACTACGCGGCCTACGGGGCCGACCCGGCGGCGGTCCTGACCTTCGGCACGTCCAGCGACGCCTACGCGAAGGCGCTCTGGGACTGCTTCACGTTCGTGGCCGAGGTGCCCAACTTCACCAGCCCGCGCATCGCTGATGCGTCGCCGGCCGGCGTGACGCGGCGCGAAGCCAAGCTGCGCGGCGTCGACGTCCGGGACCGGCTCTCGCGCTGGTTGCGCGAGCGTTACGTGCGCGCCGCCTCACGTCTCACTGTCGAGACGCCCTGGCAGCGGACGGTGCACGCGTTCCTCAGCGAGATCGAGGACGACCTGCGCGCCGAGCGCGAGCAGGCTCTGACCGAGCCGGCCTTCGCGGCCGAGGCGACGGTGGCGCAACTGTTCGACCAGGACTATCTGCGCGAGCTCGGCACACTCGTCGTGGCCGGCCAGCTCGCGGCCATGGTCGCGGCCGAACCGCAGCAGGACGACGAGCTGCGGACGCTGCGCGCGGAGGTCGTCGGGGAGGTCCGGCAGCGCGCCGCTCGGCTCGCCTCCGCCGGGGGGCTCGAGGCGCCGCCCATCAGGGCTCTGGTGAAGACCCAGGTGGCGTCGCTGCTGTGCGCCCTCGTGGCCACGCGCGAGCGCTATCGCCCTGCGCGACCGCGCCCTTCGTCGCCGGGGAAGGCGCCGTGAGGCCGGCCGTCGGCAGCGAGTGTACGCACCCCGCGGTGAAAGCCGGACCCGGGATCACGCGCTCCCGGCGAGAGCACGCGCCTGAGTCGGGACCGGGTGGTCGTCCGTGACGCCTGACCTCGGCGCCGGTCCCGAGCGCGGTGAAGGGGCGGTGGGCCCTCCCCACCCCGACGTCTTCACGCTGGCGTCCGGCGTCAGCCGGGCCATCGCCGCCACCCCCGATCTGGACGCGATGCTCTCCGTGGTCGCATGCCGCGTGGCCGAGGCCTTGGACGTCTGGGAGTGCGACATCTACGAGTACCGCCCGGAGACCGACAGCCTCGTCGCCTCGGCGCTCTGGGCGCCGCGGCTGCCACCGGTCAGGCCCTTGGCGTTGAGCGCGA
>CAYVLM010000394.1:0-2123 GCA_964452225.1 uncultured Steroidobacteraceae bacterium
TCGAATCGAGCAACAGCGACCCGTCGATCTGGTCGGTGACGACGTACATGAACGCGGCATCACCCTCGAGCTTGGCCAGCCGAAAACCGGGCTGCAGCGTGGTGACGATGGTGCGCATGAGATCGGCGAGGATCTCCTGCGCGTGGTCGAGCTCCACGCCCACCAGGTAGCCCGTGTATCCCGAGATGTCGGCGATCAGAAGACAGGCCCGCTCGGTGGCCATCGGCTGGGACCCTCCGGGGGCAGTCCCCGTGTCAGTTCGCGGGCGGGCCCACACCTTACTACGCCTGCGGCGATGAGCCCACCGGCAGCTCCGACCACGGCGGCGGCGCAACCGTGAGGTGCTCGAGGCGCTCGAGCGGCTCGTCGTAGATCACACGCCAGGCGTGGAAAGCCCTCCAGGCGGCCTCGCGGTCCGGCGTGACGGGCACGCCTGAGCCGGCGAGCGCGTCAAGGGCAGCCTCGAACGTGGCCCGGTCCATCCGCGTGGCGCTCTCGGCGGTCGGCGAGGGATCCATCGGGAGATGGAAGACGTGCGTAATCCGACGCAGCGTGGTGCAGCCGGCCCGGATCATGAGATCGGCGTGGGCGTCGACCGGGATGGCCACCGCCGACCGCACGAGCGCCGCTGCGTCAAGGATGGCCCCGGCCGCGTTGACCCATGAGCGCTCCGGCTGCGGGGAACGGAAGTGCACCAGGACGGTCAGCGAGGTGTGGGTCTCGTCCAGCTCGGCGAACCACAGCTCCCAGCGCTGCCAGAGGTCGTCCAGCTGGTCGAGGGCGCCGAGCTCGTGGAGCCGCGTGATGAGGACGACGGGCGAGGGCGGAGAACCGGCCCGGGACTCGAGCTGGGTGACGAGGAGCTCCCGCCTGGAGAACGCGGCGTAGATCGTGGGCAGGTACGCAATGAGGAGGGCGACCAGCCCGAGTCCGATGACGGCCTCGCTGAACGCAATGACGTCGCCGGCGAAGCCCTCGGGCCGGGCAAAGCCCAGCGTCAGCAGAGAGGAGCCGCTGTCGACTATCGCCTGGTCCAGCGGGTGGCTGCTGATCGCCCAGAAGATGAGGGTGTACCCCGCCCCGATCATCAGGAGCCAGACCACCGGCATGGCCATCAGCGCGAATGGGCCGAAGTAGCTCATGAGCCTGTCGCGGCGCTCATGCCCCGGCAGCCTGGACGTCGCAAGGTCGAATGCGCGCCGGACCCAGACGAAGACCATCCGGGCAACGAGATCGTTGGTCGCCCGAGGCACCACGAAGGTCCGGATGGCGCTCAGGATCGCGCGCGCGACGAGGGAGATCCCGACGACGAGGGCGACGAAGTCGTACGGCTCCACCCGGGGAGGATAGCCGCACCGGCCTGCGGCGAGGACCGCCGGCGGGCACCTGCCGGCGGTCCTCCCCTCCCCCCGAGGCTTCTGCAACCCAGCGCTACCAGGCGCGACGGTGTGCCGTGGCGATCACCGCATAGCCGGCCTGGTTCGGATGGATGTTGAACCCCGGATCGCCGATATGGGTCAGGGTCAGCGCGTTGTCGCCAATCGCGAGGCAGCCATCCACCACCTCCGCACCGAACGCCATGCTGGTGCAGGCGACGATGTCGTTGAGCCCCGCGTTCAGCGGGTTCGACTGCGCCGCGGCGCAGTCGACGGTGAGATCGGCGCCAAGCAGGGCCAGGTCGACCGGTGTCTCGTAGACGCTGCCGGTGCCACCGAATGGGTTGTACAGCGTCAGCACGAATACCCGCTCCGTGCCGGGATCCTGGTCAAGGGCCCACATGAGGGTGCCCATCAGGGTCGGGTAGTTCGCAGCCACGCCGCCGAGCGCTGCGGCCACCTGCGTCTGGCAGGTGGTGCTGCCTGGATCCACCACACAGTCATCTGTCGGCTCGTTCAGCAGGTTCAGCAGATCGTTTCCGCCGATGCTGATCGTCACGACCTTCACGTCGGTGCTCGGATCGAGAATCGCAGCCACCGCCGAGCTGAGCTGGCCGGCGATGAACGAGGTCGTCGTCTCGCCTCCGACCGCGACGTTGAGTGCCTGCTTGGCGTCGCCGTGCGCTCTGCCGGTGTAGTAGCCGGCCATGAGACCGGTGTACCCGGTTTGGGCCGGCACTGCTGCGC